>NZ_JBXXZH010000185.1:0-18835 GCF_059640475.1 Calothrix sp. CBUCES-K 9914 | reverse complement strand
GCTTGTCGCAGCGCGCGGTTCCAATAATATACTCCAGCGAACGGGTCTGTTTCACTGCGAGCATCACATACAATAAGCGCTACAGCTAATTCGTTAAGGTATAGTTGATGAATGAGCCGATAACCAGGTTGTCCCGCTAAGTCCCATAATAATATTTCTCGCTGCTCTTTACGGTTGTCGTTAACTACCAGTTCTTTTTTATCAAAAGTCCAAACATAGCGACCATGAGTAGATTCGGTAGGACGAAACTGCTTATTTGTCAATACTAAACTCAAACCTGACTTACCAACACCGCTTTCCCCAACCAGCACCACCTTCGCGTTTCTATATAAGTCAGAGGGGTTGGTTGGAGACTGTTCGAGTAAAGTTTTCTCATCAAGTTTCCAAACACGAATGGAAATATCAGCTTCTCCCAAAGTTGCCAACATTAGTTTACTTGGATGAAAAGCGAGTCCAAAGGGTAAAGATTTAAAAGTCTCTTCCGACAATATTGTCACTGTTTCCCATGTGTCGCATCGCCATAAACGCACTGTACCATCAGAGGATTTGGAGGCTAAAAAATTGCCATCATGGGAAAATTCAACGCAGTTAACAGATGCTGTGTGTCCTTCTAGTACAAATATTGTTTGCCCGGTTCGTGGGTTCCATAGACGAATTGTATTGTCGAGTGAACCTGTCGCAAGCATTTTTCCATCCGGCGCCCAGTTAACGCTGTAAATATCCGCCGAATGTCCTGTCAGGATTTTTTTAAGTTCTAAAGTTTCTCTGCCCCATAAACGAATTGTAGTGTCATGGGAAACCGATGCCAATATTTTCCCATCTGGCGACCAGGCGACGCTGTTTACCTGTCCGGTGTGTCCTTCCAAAATTTGGCTTTTTTGCGTTTTAACGTGCCCAATTAAGATGTACCAATTGTCCCCTATTCCACCAGCAGCAATTAGCTCACCATCTGGAGACCACGCCATATTTAAACAGCTACCACCATGTGTATCAAATTTATTTGTTTGTTCTCCAGTATTAGTATTCCATACCCTTACAGTATTATCGGTTGAGCCAGAAGCGATAGATTTACTGTCTGGTGACCAAGCTACTGCCCACACTCGTCCCTCATGACCTTTTAACGTGTGGATGCACTCACCAGTGTTTGAATTCCAAAGCTTGATAGTACGGTCAAACGACGGTGATGACAACAGAGTACCGTTTGGCGCCCACTCAACTCGACTTATTAATCCATTATGCCCTGAAAGCGTGCGTTCCAATTCCCAACCGGCTGGAGTCGCGCGCGTGTTGTCCTGGTTCATCATTTTTAGGGGTAACTTTAATATATATACTTCTTTACTTCATATTGTTATGCACCCATTACTGAATTATACTTAGATAAATTTCATACTTTAATTTTGATAGTTTGCATTGTGGCACAGGCATCCTTGCCTATGTATTAACGAGGGAGATGCGAGAAATATGAATTTGTGTATGTTTTTAATATAGCAATTTATTTAGCTGATTGAATTATCTAAGCAATAGATAAAAATCAATTTATAAATTATCGGCTAAATTATCGACTAAATTATTCGGCAGAGAGCGGCAATATGCGGCAATATACCATTTTGTGGTTATTTTTGACTACAATATGAGATTAGAGTGAAGATTTAAGAATCTATAACCATCCTGAAAATATATTAACCAATGGGTAGATAAAATATGACTTGATAAAAATTAACATTTATGAAGTTTTTAATTAATGTTTAAACAAATGTTTACTACATACAACCTCAGACTGAATTGCGTCTGAATATCATCTGAATTTCATAAAATTATAGCGCTTTGTATTGCTTTATATCGCTTGAAATCTTAAGTACATTTATATTGGATTAAGAATTATGCAAAAGACACAGGAGAGAGAGATGGCAGCTATTCCAGTTCATCCGGAGATATTTCAGCTGTTAAAACAGGCGTACTCAGAAAAATTTGGCAGTTCGCCTAGTTCTTTAATATATAGATTAAATAATGCTTTTAAAGACGAATTAGAAGGTTCTGGCGATAATTTAATCGCTGATAGAACCATTCGAGCTTTTTTTAATGCAAATGTACCGCCAAAAACTCACGAAAAAAACCTCAACTATTTGTGCTGGGTATTGTTAGAGCAAACTAGTTATCAAGAAGCTGTAAGAAAACTAACTCAACCTGAAACAACAAATTGGCTTGCTCCTTATTGGAAGCATTTAGAACGAAAATGCGGCACAATGAGAATATTGGACATGAACGAGCCAGTATCGATAAATAATATTTACGTCAAGTTTCAAATTTTAAAGAATATTCAAGGGCGCCGACAACAAACTATAAACTTACTACTTGATAGTTTCGACTCACTTCCTGAAGATAATCAAAGTTATAAAAGGTTACCATTTTCAGAAAACGAAACGCATGTTCCTGCGCTAGAAGCAGTTATGCGTTATAGAAAGCTGATGGTTCTTGGTAAACCTGGTGCGGGTAAGACTACATTTCTGAAATATCTAGCGATGAATTTCTCGAAGGAAGAATCCACCGATAACTTCGTACCAGTCTTTATTAGCTTGCGTGATGTTTATGATGAGCAAGAAAGCTTAACAAACCTAGTTATTAAAGAATTTACTGAACGTTTAACAAATTCTGAATCAAAAGTTCATCAACTTTTAGAAGATGGTAAATGCTTAATTTTACTCGATGGTTTGGATGAAGTTAAAGCCGATAGTAACAACAAAGATAATTACACGACTCACAATTATAATATCTATCGAGATATTGACAAATTAGTTACTACATTTCCGAATAATCGTTTTATCATCACTTGCCGTACAGCTGCTTCGGATTATGTTTTTAATGACTTTACCGAAGTCGAGATAGCTGATTTTGAGCGCGCGGAAATAGAAGCGTTTGCTCGCAATTGGTTTACAGAAAGAGGTGAAGAAGATATTTGTGAGGTGTTTTTAAATAAGCTTGAAGAAAATGAAAGAGTTAAAGAGTTAGCAACAAACCCATTATTGCTGACAATTTTGTGCTTGACTTTTGAAGGCACTTATGATTTTTCTACAAATAGATATGCAATTTACGATGATGCTGTAGATTCATTATTAAGAAAATGGGATGCAAGTCGTAGAATTGAGCGTAGATCTGACTTAAATATATCTCGGCAACGTAAAATTAACATGTTTAGCCAGATTGCTTATCAAGGGTTGAACAATAAACCCCCCAAAGTTTTATGGCATCAGTGGGAATTGCAAGAACAAATATCTCAGTTCATGCAAAATATTAGTACTGATTTCGATACACAGCAAGTTTTAAAGCTGATTGAATCTAATTATGGATTACTTATTCAGCAAGCTAAAAATATATATTCGTTTTCCCACTTAACGTTTCAGGAATATTTTGCCGCTGAATACGTGGTTGAAAACCGTGAACGCGAGTTTTTAAAGAACTTTGTTGAACAAAATTTAACAGCAAAACAATGGCGAGAAGTATTTATTCTAATTACAGAACGCTTGAGCAATGCTGATGAATTTCTCAAGCTGATGTTTCGATGCGTAAATGATATCGTCAAAAATAGTCCAGCTTTGCAAGATATGTTGAGTTGGTTAGATAGAATGACAACTGCATCAGGTATTGGGTCGAGCGGATGGAGAGCTTATTATCTAGCGATTGATTTGGATGTAGACTTATATATTAGTCGGGATATCGAAATCGAACGTGAAATTTTTGCTAAATTTGCAACCGATATTAGAGAGTTTAACATCATACGCAATCAATTGATTTCTCGACAAACTAGGGGTTTACTTATTTCCCGACTAGCAGCTATTCATGCACTAGCTGTGGACATGTCCAATGATGCAACTCGTGACTCATATACAAGTCTATATAAATCGAGTGAATTTACAGCAAAAAGGCTTAAAATTAGTGACAACATCGAGGTTGATATTATCGAAAAGTTGGATGATGCAATCGAAAAAGCACGCGAACTTAATTACACTCTTTTGACAGATGCTTTGGTTGATTTAGAAAAGCGCTATCCTTCGAGTCGAGCGTCTACTTCAGATTGGGAAAAATGGGCAGAAGAGTTACGACAATTAATGATGAAGTCTCTTGATGTTGGTTATAAAGTTGACCTTGAACCCGAAGATGTGAAGCTTTTGCATGATTATATCTATGCCAATTATCTGTTATTAGAGTGTGTTTCTGGAGAGAACTATTGTTCTAAGGAATTACGCGAACAAATTGTAGATAATTTGCTGTTACCTACAGATAAAATTCCTGCGTCACTGTTGGATGTGTGAATTTGATCCCCCCTAACCCCCCACAAGTCTCTTTTTCTTATCTTTCTTTGTGTTCTTTGTGCCTTTGTGGTTCCATAAAGAGATAAACCACGAAGACACAAAGGGCACAAAGAAGGAAAAAGGCGGTTTATTTAAAGATGTGTGTATACCGTAGGCGTGGAAGGGGGGAACAAGAGTGGAAGTTTTATTTCAACAAAAGAACAACATTGAAACTTTTTATTACAAAAAATAAATATAATTTAAAGCCCCCTTCCACGCGGGGGGTTGGGGGATCAAAACTTGATAATATTAAAAAAAATCATGGTAGAATCGAAATTGTTACAATTGGTGTATCGATAATGCTCATAAGATTAAGCATTATTTCGGCTATCTTGGGATTTACATCCTATTGGTTAGGAACTTGGTTGAACATAGATGCCACGCGTGTTCCTTACCTGCCTACATTAATGAACATTGCTATCATCATCGGACTTTATATCAACGTTCTAAGTATCGACACAAGTTTACTTAAAAGGTGTCTCGGTTCTGTTATTACTGTTATATGCGTTGGAGTTCCTGTTAAAATACTTTTACCAGGATTTCTTTTAGCTATATTTTCTCCCTCACTGGCGCCCATAGCATACCTATGTGCTACAGTAATTGCTCAAATAGACCCAATTGCCGCATCAAAATCACTACAAACAGGCAAGGTCAGCAGAAAATCTGAAACAATTTTACGCGCGTGGTCTAGTTTCGATGACCCAGTTACAGTACTGTTTGCCTTTTATATATTCCTACCTCTAATCGTTTTCCAAGATTCTAATCTTAGCCAATATTTGCTCAAAATCGGCATTGATATTCTGAGTTGTGCATTAGCTTATTACTTACACAGATTATACCAAAGTAACAGACGGATAAATTTATTGCGAGATAGCGTAAAAATAACGATTGAAGCTACTTGTCTAGTCGCGGTAATGATTTATAGTTTAATTAATGGGTCATTTTTATTACCTGCATTCGTCGGGTTTTTCCTTAGACCATTTTCTCCAGAAAAATTAGAACCAGTAATTTCTGCAATTTTTTACTTTAGCGTAGTGGTGATTGGCTTATTATGCACCAACATCAGCTTAAATTGGCTATCAGGTGGAATACTAGCATTTTCAATGTTTTTTATCGCTCAAGTACTAGTTGCTGTACTCTTTTTAAAAGACTCGGTAACAGACAAGCTGAAAATAATGTTTGGTCATCAAAACGGAATGACAGCTATTTTACTGACTGTGGCAATAGAAGTCTCAGGGTTTGATAGGACAGGAGATTTATTGTCGGTGACATTACCCGCA
Organism: Calothrix sp. CBUCES-K 9914; assembly: GCF_059640475.1. NCBI lineage: Bacteria > Bacillati > Cyanobacteriota > Cyanophyceae > Nostocales > Calotrichaceae > Calothrix > Calothrix sp. CBUCES-K 9914. The sequence goes on along the minus strand of NZ_JBXXZH010000185.1, from coordinate 13,209 downwards.
ATTATCTTTGTTGCACTCTTTTACTTTACTACCAATTATTTCTTAGACCGTAAGCTTTCTAAGGTGAACGGGTAATCTATTGCCGCTCATTGCCGCTCATTGCCGATTATTGCCATCAGGGTATATACTTAACATGTGCATCTATAACAATAGGTAAAATTTAGCCATGTCCAATGACAACACAGCTAAAGGAAATGTTAAGATTTGCAACCGTAATCATAATCATGGTGACGATTGGGATGATGATAATTGTTGCCAAAGCACGAAAGCTGCCAGTGAGAGCAATAATACTGAACAAATAGTTGTTAACGGCGCCAAATCTCAGCCTAAAAAGCTATAATTTTAATTCTCGCACAGGCAGGATGCCTATGCTACAAGGAATTTTATAACCAATAGTCTGTAAAATAGTTTTTTGCTCGCTCATTGAATTTGACTATAAGGAAGCTTGGGAACTATGGCGCCTCTAGCACTGCTGAGTGTATCTAATAAAACAGGATTAATTGACCTAGCAAAAAGTCTAGTAGAAGAATTTGGCTTTGATATTGTAAGCAGTGGGGGAACCGCTAAGGCTTTAAAGGACGCAGGTTTACCAGTTACGAAAGTTGCTGATTATACAGGCTCACCAGAAATATTGGGTGGACGAGTTAAAACGCTGCACCCACGCATCCACGGTGGAATATTAGCGCGTCGTGACGTTCCCCAAGATGTGACAGATTTGGAAGAAAATCAAATTCGTGCTATTGATTTAGTTGTAGTAAATCTTTACCCTTTTGAAGAAACGATTGCAAAACCAGATGTAAGTTTAGCTACCGCTGTAGAGCAAATAGATATTGGTGGGCCTGCAATGTTACGAGCAGCATCAAAAAACTTTGCCCATTTAACTGTATTATGTGACCCCGCTCAATATGATGAGTATTTACAAGAACTCAGACAAAACGGCGCCCCATCCTTTGAGTTTCGCCAAAAGTGCGCTTTAAAAGGTTTTTTACACACTTCAAGTTACGACCAAGCGATATCAGAGTATCTTGCTAGTTTGACGCCAACAGAGACACTACCACAACAGTTCAGCATTTCAGGCAAACAAATTCAAGCTTTACGGTATGGAGAAAACCCACATCAACAAGCTTCTTGGTATCAAACTGGAAGTACCGCGACTGGATGGGCCGCCGCGAACAAACTTCAAGGTAAGGAACTTAGCTACAATAATTTAGTTGACTTAGAAGCCGCGCGTAAAATCATTGCAGAATTTACCGATAAACCTGCTGCCACCATTATCAAACATACAAATCCTTGTGGTACAGCTATTGGAAATACAATTCATGAAGCTTATACAAAAGCTTACAACGCTGACGCTGTATCCGCATTCGGTGGAATTGTAGCACTTAATCAACCAATTGATGCGGCAACTGCTACTGAGTTAACAAAGATATTTCTTGAATGTGTAGTTGCACCAGGATGCGACGCTGATGCACAAGAGATATTAGCAAAAAAAGCAAATGTTAGGGTATTAATACTACCTGACTTGGTAAGCGGTGCGAAGCAAACTGTTAAAGTTGTTGCAGGTGGTTTTCTCGTTCAAGGTGCCGATGATATTACAATTGACACGAGTGAATGGAAGGTTGTCACCGATAAAAAACCCGATGACGATGAACTTGCAGAATTATTGTTTGCTTGGAAAGTTTGTAAACACGTTAAATCAAATGCCATCGTTGTCGCGCGCGACTATACTACCCTTGGTATCGGCGCCGGACAAATGAACCGCGTTGGTTCTGTAAAAATTGCCCTCGAACAAGCTGAAGAAGGCGCCAAAAATGCTTTCCTTGCTAGCGATGCGTTTTTTCCTTTTGATGACTCGGTTCGTACTGCAGCAGAAAAAGGTATTAAAGCTATTGTTCAACCTGGTGGTAGTTTACGCGATGAAGATTCGATCAAAGCGGCTAATGAATTAGGTTTAATTATGGTGTTTACGGGAATTAGGCATTTTATGCACTAACTGTAAGTCAGGTGCGTGACGCTATTAGACTTGCTCTTCGTTTCAAAATTTTGGTAGCGTCACGCACCCTACAAAACTGTTACGTGAAATACTTGCTCTTTTTCAAAAACTGGAGTATTCTATATTTGTGTGTGAGGAGTAAGTTGAAAGTACATAAAGCGTCTGGAGTGGAAACACGGTCACACGTCCAGGCGCTTTTTGTTTTTTATTTTTTCTAGTGTGCAGATTGAAAAGTGTCACCTACATTACTTGTTTTTTCCACAAACAATACTATTATATAGATGTGTGTGAGGAGTAAGTTGAGAACAAAAAGCGCTTGGAGTGGAAACACGGTCACACGTCCAGGCGTTTTTTGCTGTCTATACATTTATTACAAAAGTTTACAAAAAAGATTAAGTTAAAAGTTTTTGCCTAAGATATTTAATACTTCAAAACGAAAATTCTGAAAAAAGTCTTAAAGTTCGATGTTTTTATGGGGTTTTTATAAAGTTTTCAAAAAGTCTTGCAAAACACTTGCCATTTGAAACAGTAAAGGATATTGTATAGGAGTGTGTGAGGAGTAAGTTGAAAACAGAAAGCGCTTGGAGTGGAAACACGGTCACACGTCCAGGCGCTTTTTGCTTTTTAAGATAAGCAATGAATTGCTTACTACGAGCTATCCAATACGTTCTGCTTGTGGTTGTGCTGCAACAACTGGGCTGCGCTTGAGGGTGAATAAAGCAAGCACGATTCCTAAAATTGCTAGACCTGCTGTTGGATAGAAGAAGTTTGTATAACTACCAAAAATATCTCGAATTTGACCTGCTAGTAAAGTACCTCCTAGGGCGCCAATACCATACGCAGTAAAGACGATACCGTAGTTTTTGGCGTAGTTTTCAGGATTAAACAGAGTTAGTGTAGAGGTTGGAGCAATTGCAAGCCATCCTCCTAACGAGAAATAAAACAGTGCAAACGCGAGTTTGTAGGTTAATGCATCACCGGCACCAACTTTTAACATCATAATCGAAGCAATCAAAATCAGCACAAACGCTAAAACTGCTCCATATTTAGCTGTAAAGCGGTCGGTGAACCAACCAAAGAACGGTCGTCCGGCGCCGTTAAATATTGCGAACAGCGATACTAAACCAGCAGCAGTAGCTGGATCAAGCTTGACAATTTCCTGTGCAAGTGGACTGGAAATACCAATAGCAGCAAGTCCAGCAAAAGAACCAATCGCATAGCATAACCATAACCCGTAAAATGAACCTGTAGATAACATAGTTACTCGTTCTAATGTACTGGTTAAGTTAGTTTTTGCAGTGGAGTTCCAACCAAGTGGTTTCCATCCTGCGGGAGGTGTTTGTAAAAGTGTTGAGATGGCAAGAATAATTGCTGTGAAAGCAATACCCAGGATGAAAAAGGTTTGTCTAACTCCATAGGAGTCTATGAGTGATTTGGCTATAGGTGCTGTAATTAATGGAGATAAACCAAACCCAATTACAGTTGACCCAACGGCAAGACCTTTTTTATCGGGAAACCATTTAGCTACTACCGCTAATGGTACTCCATATACAATCCCAACTCCTACGCCTGCAATCACACCGTAAGTAAAGGTTAATGTTGTGATATTACCTTCAATACCTGAGAGAATGTAGCCTAAACCGGCGATTACTCCTCCAACTGCGGTCAGGTTGCGCGCGCCAAAGCGGTTGATGTAAAATCCTGTAATCGGCATTAATATCGCAAACACCACCAATAACACAGTAAAAGGCAATAAGCTTTCGGTGGCGCCGATTTTAAGTAATTTTTCAAGAGGTTTTCTAAAAATACTCCACGAGTACACCGTACCTAGACATAGTAGGACTGTTAAACCAAGGGGAATTAGCAACCATCTACCCTTTTCAGCAGGTAGACCAAAAAGTTTTACTTCCATGCTTACGTACAATTACTTTCTTTGAAGTATGGCATCTTTATTAGCTAGGTACTAGTACTTCATCACACAAAATTTAGTCAGACTTGCGTCTGTAAGCTCGTATTCTGCTGCACAAATGCGATTCGTTTATTTTAATTTTTGTTTAATATTATTTCCTAATTTCTTATATTTTTTTTATATTTTTTTTATATTTCTATAATTAAAAAAATATAAGTAATTTTGCGTGAATGTACCAATTATATGTATTGTCTTATAAAGACATCATATTAGATTCGTATCTATGGGTATCAATCAAATTGGTCAAGTAGCAGCTTCACTGCTAACAGCGTTTGGACTCAAGATATTAGGTGCCATTGCATTATGGATTGTCGGTCAAAAGCTGATCGATTTTTCCTCAAGACTTTTGCGTAAAGTCTTCCGTAGTCAACATGTAGACCCAACCCTTATTAGTTACCTAGTTAATATAATCTCAGTTACATTACGGATTATATTAGTTGTCGCTCTACTCGGTTTCTTCGGAATTGAGACAACATCTTTTGCCGCATTACTCGCAGCAGCAGGTGTAGCAATTGGCGCCGCTTGGGGTGGACTATTAGCAAACTTTGCTGCTGGTGCATTCCTAATTATCTTTCGTCCATTCAAGGTCGGTGACTTTATTTGTGCAGGTGGTGTAACAGGTACTGTTCACGAAATCGGACTATTTGCAACAAGTATCAACACTCTAGACAATATAATGACGATTGTCGGCAATAACAAAATTTTCTCCGATAACATCCAAAACTTCTCCGTCAACCCTTATCGACGTGTTGACTTAGTTGCCCAACTCCACCATAGCGTAGACCATAACGAAGCTATCAGGCTCCTAAAAGCGCGCGTTAGCCAAATACCTAACGTTATCAGTCAACCTGAACCTGAGATCGAAATTCTCAAGTTCGAGCTAGCTGGCCCTGTACTAGTAGTACGTCCTTATTGCAATAATGACCATTATTGGCAAGTATACTTCGACACCAATAAAGCGATTCGCGAAACATTTACTCAAGCTGAGTATCCAATACCAGAAGAACAATTTCGATTACAAGCGATATCAAATGGCACAAAATCTAACAGCAATGCTGTATTACCAGTGTCATAATTAATCGCCTATACAATGTTAATTGTCAAGAGAATCCTGGTTTACTAGAAAAAACCAGGATTCTTTTTATACTCTTCATATTCAAACCCAAATTACATACGTATACTTGATAATTTTGAATCAATAATAGTGAATCATTATATCTATGAGCATGGTTAATTGCTTAGTAGACGAATATTACACAATTTTATGAAAGTCTTATCGGGTGCTGAAAATGCTTACTTGGTCAGTTGGATTGATAATTCTTCTGGGCTGGGGAATAATTATATATACATACCGTTACCAGATTAATACTTGGTATCAGCTTTGGCGTGCTGATATCGGATGTGTGCCGCTACGACAAAAACTATTGAAGATTGTATCACCAGATACAGCGGAAAGATTGATTGCACTAGCGAGAAGGAAAAATCCAGGTAAACCAGAACGTTGGTACTTGGAAAAAGTGCTATATGATTTACAAAGAAGATGAATATTCAACAGCAAGAGAAGTTTGACGTTATAGTTCAGAAAATTGAGAAGTATGCGAGAAAAAACCCTTCTTACTATAGGTTGCGGGTGTTTTTGCTGGCTTTACTGGGTTATGCTTATATTACACTAGTATTTTTCTTGCTGTGTTATGGAATTTGGGGTGTAAGAAGTTTGGTTGTGTCAACACAATCTAATTACGTAGTTGAACGAATTGATTATTTAATTTTTATACTTGGTATTGGAATTATTCGGTTATTCTGGGTCAAATTTGACTCGCCGAAAGGATTGGAATTATATCGTCAGCAAGTACCAGAAATATTCGCGATTGTTGATGATATTAGAGAACTACTCAAGGCGCCTCGAATTCATCATATATTATTGAACTACGAACATAACGCGGGTGTAGTTCAGATACCGCGTTTCGGTTTTCTTGGTTGGCAGCGAAATTACTTATTATTAGGGTTGCCGTTGCTACAATCAGTGACGGTTGAACAGTTTCGCTCGACAATAGCTCATGAACTGGGACATTTATCAGGAAACCATAGTCGTTTTGCGGGATGGATTTATCGAGTTCGACGAACCTGGTATCAATTAGCTTCGTCGGGTGATTCGTTTATATTTAGGTACTTTTTTAAATGGTACGAACCTTATTTTAACGCTTACTCTTTCGCACTCGCGCGAGCGAGTGAATACGAAGCTGATAGATGTTCGGTTGAAATATGTGGTTTGGAAACTTCTGCTATTGAGCTAGTAAATATCTATATATATAGTTCATTTTTAAGTAATGTCTTCTGGAAACAGATTTATGAAAAAGCTATACATTCAGAGTCGGCGCCGGATGGTATCATCAGCAAACAATTGCAAGCCTTAAGGACAGACATCGAAACTCATGATGTTGTCAAATGGTTGGGGTTAGCTCTAGCTCAAACAACTAATAACGATGATACTCACCCTTCTTTATCAGAACGTCTGCAAGCAATGGGATATTTCGTTGATACAAATCAACTACCAGATAAGATTGAAGAAACTGCGGCAGAATATTTTTTTGGTGACACCTTATTTAGTTTTGCAGCGTATCTAGATGAGCAGTGGAAGCGAGAGTTTGGCACACATTGGCAAAAAATGCACTCTCGATTAATGTACGAAAAGCAGAACTTGACGAGATTGGAAGCAAGAGTGTATAGATATTGTTTAACTCCAGAACAAGCATGGAAACGCACGATATTAACGGGTAAGTTTTACCAAAAGGAAGCTGCGATACCCTTGTATGAATCGTTACTAGTAAAAGAACCAAACCACGCAAAAGCTAATTATGAATTGGGGAAAATTTTACTATTAAAGTACGATGGTAGAGGTATTGACTATCTAAAGAAAGCAATTGACCTTGACTCCGAGTTAGTAATACCTAGCTGCGAAATACTGTATGGTTTTTACATGCGCTGTTCACAACCTGAAGAAGCGAATAAATACTTACTGCTTCTGAAACAGTATCAAAAATCGTTTAAACTATTTCAGCTAGAGCGTCAAGACATCAACCACACCGATAAATTTGTTGCTCACGACTTACCATTTATTGAAGTACAGCAAATAGCAGAACAACTATCGAGTTATTTATCTGTGGGTAAAGCGTACTTAGTGAGAAAGAAAATAAAAATATTTCCAGATAAACCTTTATACGTGCTTGGTATCATTCGTCGCTTCGTTAGAGGAAAAGGCGCCAACTACCAACCTGATGCAGAATTGGTGGAACAAATTAAAGCCGAATTGAACTTATCTAGTCAAGTGTATGTAATTATATTTAACCAAACCAACATGAAATTACACCGTGCTATCACGCGCGTTCGGGATGCTTGTATAGTTTTTCAAAAATAATTTGTTATTTTGTGCTTGGAGTTGGGAATCATATTTATATACTCGAATATTAAACCAAGCAGGGGTAGATATGGTTACGCTGACTGGATACGAATTGATTGAGCAAATATACTCAGGTAATCAAACATTAGTGTATCGGGGTATAAGACAATTAGATTCTCAACCAGTTGTAATCAAACTTCTGCGACACGAGTATCCCAGTTTCAACGAGTTAGTTCAATTTCGCAACCAGTATACAATCGCAAAAAATCTCCAACTGCCAGCTATAATTAAAACTTATAGCTTGGAACCATACCAAAATAGCTATGCACTGGTAATGGAGGATTTTGGAGGAGTTGCACTTAATGTCTGGAACTCTGAAACAAAGATAACGTCTTTACAAGATTTTTTTGATATTGCGAAACGCTTACAAATTTAAAACAGAAAACCTGTCTTGGCTATATACAAATTTGGCAACAAACAGTATTAAATTTGATGAGCCAAAGTCAAGATGTTTATAGTTTAATTGGTGCAGCATATGATGAACAGGTTATGTTGCCGCTTCATCATGAGACAAACGATGTAACGGCGATATGTTTAGTGTACTTTAATAAGTTTACGCTAGCATATTTATTCGATAATCTATCAGCAGCAGTAGAATATTCAGCTTTATCATAAAAATACTTAAGAGGAAATTAAAGCGAAGATATTTGACCATTTGTTTACAACCAAATCTGTAGGTAAGGGTACAGGATTAGGATTAACAATAGTTCGTCAGATAATAATAGAAAAGCATGGAGGAAATATCAAGGTGGAGTCGGCAATAGGTGAAGGAACATATTTTATAATATCTATCCCCTTGTAGGTAGGCTAACATATTGAAACGAAGCATATTTAATGTCGTATATCCTAACACCCATGAAAGTTGTTAGTAATTATACTGTCAGTATTTATGCTATATAAATAATATTTTGCGTCATCAAAAAAGTAAATATTTTTTCTAGTTTTTACAACAACTGTTAGTTAGCTCGACAAGCTGGGAAAAATAAAGTTTGTAAATGAAGCTTTAAATAACTAACTATGAATTCTGACTTTGAGCCACCACCAAAAAGCTTGTCTATACTGGCTTCAGTGGGAGGAGTTGTAACCGCAATTGTTACAATTGTGCTTCTTAACTCGTGGTCTAAGCAACTTTCTTTGACTTCTGCACAAAAACCGTCATCATCAACCACAACAACTTCCCTTGAGAAAAATAGTGAAAACCAAGGGTCAGTAGTCGCAAAACTGGATGCTCAATCTGTGAGCTTGCAAGGAACACCAATTAGTACTAGTGTTGCAACTGCAACTCCTTATATTGCCCCTGGAGTTGGAACACTCACAAACGATGAAGCATTGATTGCGCGTCAAGCTTGGTCATATTTTCAGCGTAACTGGAATGATGAAACAGGTTTGGTTAATTCTGTTGATGGCTTTACTTCTGTAACAATGTGGGATCAAGCTGCTGCTATTGCTGCTTTAGTCAGTGCAAAAGAACTGGATATCATCACAGCGACAGAATTTGATAAAAAAATGACCAGAATGTTGAAGACTTTAGCTTCGATGCCTTTATACAAAGATGAATTGCCCAATAAAGTCTACAACAGTAAAACTCTTACCCCTGTTAATTACGGTCAATTAGACAAACGAGAAGAAATTGGTTGGTCAGCGCTAGATTTGGGACGTATGGCAATCTGGTTAAAGATTGTTGAGACAAAATATCCACAAATGCGAGCGCGTGCCAGAGCCGTATGGAGGCACTGGCAAGTAGAGCGTTTAACTAAAAAGGGGCAAATGTATGGTACTGCCGTTGTTAACGGCAAAGAACAGTACAACCAAGAAGGGCGCCTAGGCTACGAAAATTATGCTGCATATGGTCTGAAGTTATGGGGTTTAGATGTAAAACAAGCTTTGGATTATCAATCTAACACCGCATTTATCAATCTTTACGGACACGGAGTCCCTTATGACAAGCGCGACTCTAAGAACTCTGGTGCTAATAATTACGTTTTGAGTGAACCTTATATTCTTGATGGAATAGAAACAGGATTCCAGGCATTACCAAAAGCATATGCAGACAGAATTTTAGCTGCTCAAGAAGCTCGCTACCAAGCCACAAAACAATTAACTGCTGTCACCGAAGATAATCTAGACCGCGCTCCTTATTTTGTCTATAGCAGCTTGTTTGTCAACGGACAACCTTGGGCAACCATCGCCGACACCGGAGAAAAGTACAACAATTTACGCTTTCTGAGTGCCAAAGCAGCTATTGGCTGGCATGTACTTTATGACACCGATTACACGCGCGCTTTATCTGATTTTGTCTACACGAATTTGAAATCTGAAAAAGGCTGGTATAACGGCTATTACGAGTCTTTACGCGAGCCAAATAAAGCTTTGACTGCCAATAATAATGGTGTCATTCTGCAAAGCTTACTCTACAAAAAAGTTGGACAACCGCTTGTTGTTTGGGCTGGGGTGAGTGGTCAGGAGAGAAGGGGTCAGGAGACAGGAGAGAAGGGGTCAGGAGACAGGAGAGAGGAGTTTAGGAAATGAATAGACCAGCAGCTAAAACTTTTCAAGATTTGATTGTTTGGCAAAAAGCACACCAATTTGTTTTATCCACATACCTTTTTACTGAGAACTTTCCGAAAAAAGAGACGTATGGATTAACTTCTCAATATAGGCGAGCAGCAATCTCGATAGCAGCAAACATAGCTGAAGGCTTTAAGAAAAAAACTAAACCTGATAAAGCTCGGTTTATGAATATTGCCCAAGGTTCTTTAGAAGAGTGTCGCTATTACCTAATTTTGGCGAAAGACCTTAATTACGGCGACAGTACAGAATTAATGTCTTTACTCGAACAAGTTAGTAAATTATTGGATGCTTATCGTACTTCTTTATTAAATCCCAACCCTAACCCCAACTCCAACTTCCCATAACTCCTGACCCTGACTCCTGAATTGTTCCTAAAATCATGACTAAGAAACGCTTTCAGAAAAGACTGTTGAGATGGTTTGCATTGTTTGTTATTGGGACACTTATGCAATTTTGGTTCTACATCCCAACGCCAGTGTTGTCCCAAACTCCGAGTGCTGGTTGTAATAGTATTACAGTTCCGTTGACACCAGAAGAACAGAACTATGCTCGTGCGGCTTGGCAGTATTTTGTCAAGAATTATCAACCTGCAACTGGATTTACTAATTCAACTGGTGGTTATCCTTCTGGCACACTCTGGGATATGGGTAATTACCTAATGGCGCTACATGCCGCACGCGCGCTGAACTTAACTGACCAAGCTGACTTTGATGCTCGACTCAATAAGTTTTTAACTAGTCTTGGTAGCTTGAAATTATTTGATGGTGCTTTACCAAATAAAGTCTACAACGCAGCTACCGGAGAAATGGTAGATTATGGAAACAAAGCAATTGAGCGCGGTATTGGTTGGTCGGCTTTAGATATTGGTCGGATGCTAGCTTCATTTGATGTGATTCGCACTTGTCATCCTCAATATAAAGATTGGTTAGAGGGGATTGTAAAAAAGTGGCAAGTCGCTAGCTCTGTTAAAGATGAACAACTCTACGGCGCCACTGTTCTACCAGATAACAAAACGTTACTGGTGCAAGAAGGAAGACTTGGTTACGAGGAATATGCTGCTAGAGGATATGAACTTTGGGGTTATAAAGTACCCAAGGCTCTTGATTTTCAGCCGTTTAAGTTTGTTGAAATTAATGGTGTGCAAATTCCGGTTGATACTCGTGACTTCAAAAGTACTAACGCGAATAATTATGTTGTTAGCGAGTCTTATATTTTAGATGGAATTGAGTTTGGATTAAAAGGTGAGTTGGCTGATTATGCAGCGAGGGTGTTAGATGTACAAAAGCGGCGCCACGATAGCACAGGTCAGTTAACTGCGGTGACAGAAGACAATATTGATAGGGAACCTTATTTTCTCTATAACACGATTTACGCTAACGGTGAGAAATGGGCAACTATCACTGACAACAACCAGCCTTACCCACAGTTACGCAGCGTTAGTACAAAAGCAGCTTTTGGTTGGCGTTATCTTTTCCCAGATAATACCTATGCTCAAAAACTTTTTGATGCTGTGAAAGACCTTAAAAGTCCTGATGATAGTGGTTACTATGCTGGTATTTACGAGGAAACAAAGCAACCTAATAAAGCTTTAACTGGTAATACAAACGGTCTAATTTTAGAGATTCTGTACTACAAAGCTAGGGGAAATCGTCCTTTAATTGCTTCTAGTTCTCAGTCTCCTACTGCAACATCAAATACAACATCAAATACAGCATCAACTGCAAATCCTGCCAGTGGTGTCACGACTCCTAAAATTACAGAGGTAAGTGTGGCACCCATACCACCAGTTAGTAATACTGAACCAACATCTAAAATTAAGCTAGCTAGACCACTGTCAATAATTGAACGGCGTTATGCAGAGGCAGCATGGGGTTATTTTAAAGCAAACTATCATTCAAAAAGTGGATTAATCGACGACCGCAGTGATTTTAAAGGCGCCACTTTGTGGGGGTTGGGGGATTATTTGGCAGCACTCAATGCCGCGCGTTCGCTTGATATTATTTCTGCAAAGGAATTTGACCAACGCACTCGCCATCTTTTAGGCGCCATCAAGAAACTACCACTATACGCGAATGAATTACCAAGTCGGGGTTATGATACGCGAACACTCCAACCAATTGATTATGCGGGTAATACAGTTCCTGAAGGAAACGGTTGGTCATCTTTAGATATCGGACGGATGTTAGCAGCGCTTTATAATTTAAAGAGCAATTATCCAGAGTACACTGAGGCAGTTGATAAAGTCGTCTTAGATTGGTCTTATTTGCGAGTTGTGCGGGATGGTATTCTTTCGAGTGCTGTTGTTACAAAAGATAATTCGGGGCGCCTACTTAGCCGTATAAACCCGGAAACTCGTCTGGGTTACGAGGAATATGCAGCGCGCGCTTTTCAATTATGGGGTTTTGATGTTGAACGCTCTACTGTGGGGGGTGAATATCAAACTGCTGTAGTAGAAGGTTTAAAAGTGCCAATTGGGCGCCATCGTAATCAATACAATCAATATACGGTTAGCAATCCTTTTTTACTTTATGGATTGGAATTTGGTCTTGAGCCAAAGATGCGCGCGTTAGTGCTGCCAATTTTCCAAGCTCAAGCAGAACGCTATAAACGCACGGGTATTTTTACTGCTTCAGCAACCACTTTAATTGACCGCAAACCTTACATTGTCCACAGTACAATTACTGGACAGGGTACACCTTGGGTAGCTTTAGGTGATGATGGTAAACTTTTGCCCAATGAACGATTAGTAAGTACCGCAGTAGCATTTGTTCATCATGCCCTACTTCCAGAGGATAAATACGTTCAAGAATTAATACGGGCAACAACAGACGTGTATAACCCAGCACTAGGTTTTTACGAGGGCTTTTATGAAAAAACCGGTAAAACAGCAATTGGTTTTACTAGCAGCACCAACAGTATGATTTTGCAATCCTTACTGTACAGTCTCACAAATAGACAGCCACTAATTCGTCCTATTATTGCAATGAACTCTCCTTGGTGGCAAGCAGCACAAAAGAAAGATTCGGGTCGAGGTTTACCTTATAATGCCGAGCAAAAAGCCAAGTTAGTTTCCGATACCTTTGGAAGTTACTGGGTTTCAAGTAAAGACAATACCCAGTCAGAAATAGGGACAATTAGGAAATAAACTTACCCACCTTAATCCCCCCTAGCCCCCCTTAATAAGCAGGGCTGATTCGTTCCCTAAAAATCTTGAAAAAT
>NZ_JBXXZH010000184.1:0-18918 GCF_059640475.1 Calothrix sp. CBUCES-K 9914 | reverse complement strand
GCGCTTTAACCAGTCGTCTAGTACGTCAAACCACCCACGGCTTCTGGGCGCACGTCCTACTGCAATGGTCATTTGAGCGAATCTCCAGAATATTATAATTACGAGGATTTTACCTATCTGTGTACCGAAAATAAAGTATTTGGTTACACACAGATTATTAACTAGGTGTCAAACCTAGTTTACAATTTTTTACTTCTCTCTAATATATTAGAGCCTAATTACTTATTTTTCCAGGGGGTTTTTAATCTAACTTTACGTTCGTAAGGGCAAAAAAGCTTACATGGCATACATTATGTCAGTTGTAGCGAAATGTTAAGAATAAGTAAAATATATCTTTCGGATATGAGGTAGGGTGCGTGACACTACAACAATTCTGAAACGAAGCAATCATCTGGTGGTGTCACGCACCTCTTCCTCAAGTTAGGAGTAGAGAAGGCGCCTTTTGTAGGGTTATCAGCAGGTACATGGTATAGGTTTGGCACGTTAGAATAATTGCTGAGATATTAATTTTAGTGAAGGCTCAATGTTCACCATCGATTTAACTGTCAAAAACACCGCTTTCCCTCTTTCGATACAGCGCAAGTCCGAGTCGGATGCTGAAGCGGTTTACGAAATGATTACAACTGCAATGCGTTCGGGTACTCCAGATATTATTGAGCTTAAGTGTGAAGGTAAAACTGAGAAAAAGATTGCCGTCCGAGCAAGTGAGATTTCTGGGTTGCAAGTCACTCAAAAAGAAGGTTCGGCAGTTGGTACTGGTAGACCTCCTGGTTTCTTCGCCGTTACCGCTGAATAAGCGGCGCACTTGGAAACGGCATGGTAAAACTTGGTATTGAAGTCAAAAATTTAAACTTTAACTGGTCTTCAGGGCAAGAAGTCATAAAATCTTGCTCTTTACAAGTCCCATTGGGTGAGTTTTGGATGCTCTTAGGTACTAATGGTAGTGGTAAATCAACTATATTAAGGTTGTTAGCCGGACTTTTGGCGCCACTGTCAGGTGAAATTAAAACTTTACACCCAGTTGGTTTTGTATTCCAAAATCCTGACCATCAACTCGTTATGCCTACGGTTGGCGCCGACGTAGCATTTGGACTAGTTGAAGAAAAATTACCTCCAAGAGTTGTAAGAGCAAGAGTTGAAGAGGCTTTAAGTGCAGTCAATTTACTCTCCTTGCAACGGCGCCCAATTTATGCACTAAGCGGTGGACAGAAGCAGCGCGTTGCCATTGCTGGCGCCTTGGCACGTCATAGCTCTGTTCTACTATTAGACGAACCAACGGCGTTACTTGACCCAGACAGCCAACTAGAACTAGTCGATAGTGTTCGACGCTTGGTTAAAAGTCGCGGTATCACAGCCTTATGGGTAACACACCGTCTAGACGAACTCAACTACTGCGATGGAGCTTTTTTACTCGAAAAAGGTATCCTCATTGATAGCGGCGAACCACAGCGACTAAAACAGCGACTAATGGAAACGAATACAGAAAATAATAGTTAGGAGTGCTGAGTGCTGAGTGCTGAGTGCCAAGTTAAAAGTTAAAAGTTAGGAGGCGCGGAGGCGAAAAGTTTAACTCAGCACTCATAACTCAGCACTCATAACTCTCAAAGATGATTTGTTGTTTTGTAACATCATGTTACAAGAGGGACTTGGATTACTATAAGAGTTATGAACGATTTTGTTAACTCTAGAAAATTTGTGAATATAAACCATGTCCCGTTCACTTGCACCAGCCGTCCTGTTAGTAGACGGCTACAATATAATAGGCGCCTGGTCTTGCTTAAAAAAGACTCGTGACACAGCAGGTCTAGAAACTGCGCGCGCAGAGCTAGTTGAGTCGATGACTAGTTACAGCGCGTTTCAAGGCTATCAAACTCAAATTGTTTTTGATGCTCAGTATCAAAACACTAGCTGCTATCGAGAAGTTATAACAGAGCTTTTATCTGTACATTACACAGAGTTTGGACAGACAGCAGATACATATATAGAGAAAAGTTGTGCCTCTTACCGTTATCAAATTGCTCAGTCCCTAATATCGCGCGTCATAGTAGCTACATCCGACCGCGCCCAGCAATTAATGATACAAGGTTATGGTGCTGAGTGGATGTCCGCTCCACAACTTTGCCATCAAGTTGAAGCTACTGTTTGTCGTGCGCGTCAGAAGTATAATCCAAAGCGTAAATCCAATGCTAGATTTCTAGCAAATTCGATTGATGATAAAGCGCGTCAGCGTTTAGCTGAGTTGCGAATGCTACCTTGATAATTTGATAAAATTTCGTGCTTGTCCATTTGAACACAGAATAATGTCACATGTACTCGATAAGTGACTCTCTAATAGTTTATTAGAGGGTTACTAACGTTTTATAGCTATATAGTTAATTTATGAAATAAATACAGCCCGTCAAAACAGCTTCACAGTAAGGTTTTCAGTAAAAAGAAAAAAAATCGAAAAAAAATTTCAAAAACACTTGCCATTTTCTGATTTTACCTCTACTATTATTAATCGTGCGCCACATTCCTCAGTAGCTCAGTGGTAGAGCGGTCGGCTGTTAACCGATTGGTCGCAGGTTCGAATCCTGCCTGGGGAGTTCAAAAAGTTAGTCAGTACATCGTGTAAAGTAAAGGGTGGAGTGTGAGATGGTAGATTTCAAGCCTCATGCCTCTTATTTTCAAAGATACTGGTTATTAGACCGGAACGTTACGTTTATAAATCATGCTTCGTTCGGCGCGTGTCCGCGTCCTGTTTTAGAGATGCAGGCGAAATTGCGTTCTCAGTTAGAAAATGAGCCACTACGATTTTTTGGAAGAGAGTGGGAGTCTTTGCTAGATGCTTCCAGAAACAAGCTCGCAGCTTTTATAGGTGTGGAAGAGCAAGATTTAGTATTTGTACCGAATACCACAACAGGAGTTAACGCTGTACTGCGTTCACTTAATTTTACTCCTGGTGATGAATTGTTGACGACAAACCATGAGTATAACGCTTGTCGGAATGCTCTCGATTTTGTTGCTAATCGCACAAATGCACATGTAGTAGTAGCGGATATTCCCTTTCCAGTTGAGTCCCCGGAACAAATTATTGAGGCCGTCCTAGAGAAAGTTTCACATAAAACGCGCTTGACACTTTTAGACCATATAACAAGTCAAACCGGGTTAATATTTCCAATTCAGCAGTTAGTTAAAGAATTACAAGTGCGTGGTGTTGATGTACTAGTAGATGGTGCCCATGCACCGGGGATGTTGACTTTAAACTTGAGTGAAATAGGCGCCACTTACTACACAGGAAATTGTCATAAATGGTTATGCGCTCCAAAGGGTGCGGCGTTTTTGTACGTGAAGCGTGACAAACAATCACAAATACGTCCTTTAACTATTAGCCACGGCGCCAATTCTAAGCTTACACATAAAAGTCGTTTCCAATTGGAATTTGACTGGATGGGTACCGATGATCCAACAGCATATATGTGTGTTGGTGAAGCTATACAATTTATGAGTTCACTTTTGCCTGGTGGTTGGAATGAATTAATACAACGTAACCACAAGTTAGTGATGCTAGGAAGGCAATTACTTTGTGATGGACTGAATATAGCACCTCCATGTCCAGAGGTCATGATTGGTTCAATGGCAACCCTACAAGTACCAAAGGTATTAGAAAAATACAGTTATACCTCACTTCATGATGAATTATTTGACCTGTATGGAATTGAGGTGCAAGTTGTTCCTTGGCATGGAGAAGCGAAGTTGTTAATCAGAATTTCAGCACAAATTTATAATATACTGGAACACTATCAGTGTTTAAGTAAAGCTCTCTGTGAACTGGTAGCAAAGTACTGACAGTCGAAGCTATAACTATAAATTTAATTGTTTAATAATAGCAAATAATAAATTAATCGTTTTATATCTATAGATAGAATAATCAACAGTACTAATCATGCCGCAGATGGATTCAAAATTAGTATTAAAAATCACAGAATATATTTACAAACTCAAGACATTTCTAATTTTGGATGAACGCAATCAGTTTATCTTTATGGAGACAAAGCAATGGTTTTTATGGAAAGTAGGCAATTGCAAGTAGTTGCTGACTTTCCAGCGGCAAAACCAGACCAGTTACGCATACATTTTTCACCTGTATTAGTTCAAAAGGCTCCGTTGTCAAGTTGCGAAGTTTGTGTAATTGTTCCAGTTCGCAACGAAGCTCAAACTTTGGTGCATACGCTAGAAGCTTTAGCACACCAATTTGACCTACAAGGACAACGTTTAGACCATAAGCGCTACGAAGTCATAGTACTCTTGAACAATTGCAGCGATAATTCAGTAGATATTGCTCAAAGTTTTGCCCAGGAGCATCAAGACTTAGAGTTGCACCTTGTAGAAATGACTCTTCCTCCACAAGAAGCTTATATTGGTCGAGTACGTCAATTATTAATGGATGAAGCATATTGTCGTTTGAGCAGTATTGGACGTAAGCGTGGGGTTATCGCGTCTACAGATGGAGATTCACAAGTAAGTCCAACTTGGGTTGCAGCTAACCTTTATGAAATAGCTTGCGGCGCCGATGCAGTTGGAGGAAGAATAATTACAAATTCTCTTGGTCGTGCAAAGCTAGACCCTTATGCCAGAGCTTGTTTTTTGCGTGAGGTCGGTTATCGATATTTGATTGCGGAATTAGAAAGTTATCTTGACCCTGATCCTATAGACCCTTTCCCCAGACATTATCAACATTACGGTGCTTCTTTGGCTGTCACTGCGGAAATGTATGCACAAGCTGGTGGCTTACCAGCTGTGCATACTCCAGAAGATGTGGCTTTCTATAATACTTTGCTACGGGAGAACGCGCGATTTCGTCATAGTCCATCAGTACGAGTCACAACTTCAGCAAGACAAACTGGACGTACAAATAACGGTTTGGCTAACCAACTGAACGAGTGGACAAAAATGGGACGGCAAAATCAGATGTTTCTTGTAGAGTCTTTCCAAGCTATCGAAACACGTTTACGCGCACGTCATCAACTTCGGAAAATATGGTCTTCTGTTCTGAATGGTTCTGAAGTTACTCCAAGCCAAGTGGCGCCTATTTCAAATAGTTTAGGAATTGATGCTGAATGGTTGGCAGAAGAATTAATCCAGCCTTATACCTTTGGACAGCTGTTTGAACGAGTAGAACAGCGTATGTCTTCTGAGGGAGTTTGGAACGCGCGGTTTGTACATGTGGACATTAAGGAAGCGATTAGCGATTTGCGGAAATGTGTAGAAAGGTTAAAACCGTAATTATTTTGTGTTAAAAATATCGATTTTGAAAACTAAAATTCCTAACTTTTAAAAGTTAGGAACCAACTAAATCTTCAAAACCAAAGGTGTTATTACCCACATTTTATACTTCATGATGTAATATTTTATGTTACATTATGTGAAGAAGTCTTACCTTCTTTTATTAATCCTAAAGAACGTGGATAAATTTTATACCACATGAAAGCTAAAAATACTTTCTAGCAGTAAGAAGTCAGTTAAAATATCCCTTGTAAGCGTTTCCTGAAATATATAGTTATGGTACAAGTTAAAATTTACGGATTAAGAGAATATCTCAACCCAATCAAAGCAGCACTCTCTGATATAGTTCATTCTTGTGTGATGGATGCACTTCAATATCCACCTGACAAACGCGCGCATCGGTTTTTTTCTCTTGACCCCTCAGATTTTTTCTACCCTACAGGACGTACAGAACGCTACACTATCATTGAGTTAAGCATGATTGAGGGACGTAGCGTTGAGGCAAAAAAGCAATTGATTCGTTTACTATTTGAGCGAGTACAGCCACTTGGTATTTCAACGCAAGACCTAGAAATAACGATTTTTGAAAACCCTAAGCACAATTGGGCTTTTCGAGGATTGCCTGGAGATGAACACCAACTCAATTACAAAGTTGAAGTGTAACTGGGTGGTATTAGATTCAATAGTAGTTTAGCCTTATCAATTATTTAATAAATAAATGGAACAAAGCGCCAAGTTGTTTTGGAGTTTTGGAGTATGTTTTGTATTCTTCACTAAGCGAAGTTTCTAGCATTTATTTTTCTATTTGTATTCGATAAACTATAGCATTCCTATATGAATTTTACAAATAATTTAGGACTGCTATAGTGCGATTAATCCTGTCAGCAAAATGAATACAAGTACAAACCGATAGTTAGTTTTCTTCGGCAAGGGGTATTCGATGTACAAAACCTGATCACAATTCCTCATGCTAAGTTGATACGAAAATAAGGCAGTTTGACACCAGAGCAATTACTCGAAGTTGAAAAAAGATTATTGTTTTGGTTGGGCTTTGAGGGAGTACAATCTGAGAACGATGAGTAGCTAAATATATAAGTCTTGCAGAACAAAGTTCTTTTGAGACAGGTGTTACTGAATGATGCCCCCACTCCAGAACTAATTGGTATCTTAGCTAACATTTGTCCAAATAATTTAAGCCTTACCAATTCCAATCAGTTTACCTTTGTTTAAAAGCTAGTGGTTCATGTCATTAATTTTGTGGGGTTGGTAGCATAGGTGTCTCGCGTGTGCGTAGGTCAGGCAAGATGCCTGACCTACGGGTTATTTTATATACTACCAAAACTAATGACACAGACCACTAGTTAGTAAGGTGAGTGCATAAATTTACCCTCTACAACCTTATAACTCTTGTGGAGCAAGCATTATTGCCTGTTTCTTTTTTCTTATTTACATCAAAAATTAGGGGAATCCCTGAAGGAATTTGTTTCCCCTAGGCTTGAAATACTTGCTGTGACTGATTTGTCAGCTTTGAGAATAAAAATAGCTTAGGGGAAGGCACAGGGTTTACTTTATATTCATAGCAAACAACACAGGAAACAAGCAATGACGTAAACAAATACTGGAATCTCAAATATATTCATGTACGAAGCAAAATTCATGTGGCGGGTAGCTCAGTGGTTAGAGCGCGAAATATCCTTGTTCGACTTAATTGCCTTCACAGGACGAATGAATGAGGGTTATCGATTTGGGTTCGCGAGGTCGCAAGTTCAATTCTTGCTCCGCCACCTTATATACATCTAGAAGTCTATTCGTATATATCCACACTGGCAGGTAGCTTAATAGTAAAGCGCCAATATTGCCCTTACGGGACGAATGAATGAGGGTTATCGCTGTTTAACGAATCCCCCCTTATTCACCGGAGATGCGAGTGCAATTCTCGTCCTGTCAATTTTATTTCATTGCCCTTACGGGACTAGCGGAGGTAAAAATGTCGTACAAATTTTTTGTAAATCAAAATAAAAAAAGTAAAAAAAATAAAAATACTCCACAATCTCAACCAATTCCCGGACGCGAAGCTGAGATGATTCAAGGACGCTCTGGTGGTTACATGTTCAAAGCTGATATGTGGCAAGTATTACGTCGCTGCTTGTTGATTGGTACTTCACAAAATACCTATTATGCAGGCAAGCACGATTTAACCAATGATTTTGTTGATACATTATCTAAAGCCATTGCTAAAAATCCCGAACGTGTTGCTTCTGAAATCGTATATGCTTCTGATGGACGGTCAATTAATAACAGCGCACCGATTTTTGCTTTAGTTCTGTTATCAATGGGAGAAACAAACGGCGCCAAAAAAGCATTCCAAGAAATTTTTCCTCAAGTTGTACGTACTGGCAGCCATTTCTACGAATGGTTGAATTATACGAAATCAATACGTGGATTTGGTAAGATTGTTCGCGAAGCTGGACAAAGCTGGTTAGCGCGCGAAAATGTGAGAGACTTGGCGTATCAATTATTAAAATATCAACAAAGACAAGGTTTCTCTCACCGTGACGCATTACGTTTATTCCACGTTAAACCACCTACCGAAGACCATAATCAATTATTTCAGTGGGTGTTAAATGGATGGAAAAATTTACCAGAAGCAATTCCATCTAATGGTTTAGCCCAAATTTGGTGGTACGAATGGTTGAAGCGTAACCCAAGTGAAACGCACACCGCAATTTCTAAAGGTCGCTTGACTCATGAAATGGCGGCGCCAGTTGGTAAAATGGATAAAACAGCATGGCAATTATTATTTAATGATATGCCTATCGGCGCCATGTTACGAAACTTGGGTTCATTAACTGAGTTAGGTGTACTACGCGCGGACGAAAGAAAAAACCTAGACCGTGTAGAGTCAGTACTAAACAGTCGCGACCATCTTCGCAAAGGACGTATCCATCCAATAGATGTATTGAAAGCACTAAAAACGTACAAATCAGGTGGAAGTTTAGGGCAAAGCAAAAAAACTTGGCAACCTGTTCATCGTATTGTAGATATTTTAGAGCGCGCGTTAGAACTTTCTTTCGATGTTGTAGAACCAACAGGTAAAGTATTTTTACACGCAGTCGATATTTCTGGTTCGATGAGTTGGACTACTGTCGGTTCAATAGGATTAACTTGCTGTGAAATTGCGACAACAATGGCACTAGCAACAGCAAAAGCTGAAAAAAACTATGTCATCCGTGGTTTCTCAACGCAATTTATTGACCTGGGTATTACTGCAAAAGACTCCTTCAGTTCAGCAATGAACAAAGCAAGCAATCAAAACTTTGGTGGAACAGATGCATCTGTTGCTTACGACTGGATGATTAAAAACAAATTTAAAGCTGATGTAATTTGTTTTTGGACAGACTGTGAAAGCTGGGCAGGACGTAAACATCCAAGTCAAGCGCTTGCAGAATATCACCAGAAAGTCAACCCAAAAGCTAAAGCAGTATATGTAACATTGGCGCCGAACAATATCTCACTTGTTGATCCTCAATGTTCTGCATCCTGGGACTTAGCAGGTTTTGACCCTAGCGCACCACGCTTTATCCAAATGCTAGCAACAGACTTATAACGTAGGGTAGGCATCTTGCCTGCCTTTCTTTTTTATCTACTAATAGCAGGTCTTCTTTGCCTACCTGAATTTATTATTAACTTATATAACCTATTTAAAGTAGATGAGACAGATTTATTTGTGATTTGTACTTGCTTGCCGTTAGAAGCCTCTGAAGGTAAGCTAGAAGCAGTTAGCGACATAACACATAGTAAACAAATCGCAATAGATTTTGTAATTTTGGTAGACATTGGGCTGTTTGTTAGGTTGATGATTTCTATCAAACGGCGCCTGTATTTGAGTATAGACTTGAGTAATTTTTGATTCTAATTGAGTTAATTTGATAAAAATTTAGCAATTAAGTTTTTATACAATAAATGTAGAGACGTGACATGTCACGTCTCCGGAATTGAACAGAAATGCAAAATCTCACAAACACCTAATCTTAGAGACGCAACATTCCAGAAACGTGAAATTATAAAAACACCAAATCTTGGAGACGTGACATGTCACGTCTCTACATTATCGTTGTTTAAAAATTTTGGAAATATTGACGGTGTAACTCGCAACTTAATGTTATTTCATCACCTTGCAGCTTGACTAACCCTAGCGCGCGCAGTTTGTACCGAATCTCATTACTAAACACTGTAGCAGTGGAATTAACTAACGCTTTCATCGCGGTGCCTAAATCAGGCTGTTGTTTTAAAATAGACTCTATCATACGTAGAATGTTACTAAATATACCCTCTGCGGTAGGTGCCGTTTTTAAGAGTTGAGTTAGAGTTATTTCTTGATTAGCAACTTTATATAACGCTAAACGGGTAAAAAATGGATGTCCTCCTATCATTGCCATCAAATTGTCAACTTCTGCATCACTCCAATTAAGTTGATGACGATGAGCTAAATGTTTTACTTGGTCACGGGTAAATTCTGGTAATTCTACAGACAAGCCAACATTAAACGGTGATTGGTTGATATCCATCGGTACATAAGCTTCAGTTGAATGTACTATCACCAACCGCAGTTGTTTCCAAACATCGCGTCGCTTTGCTTCTTCATGTAGAGAACGTAATAAACCAAAAAAGTCCTTATAGATTTTTGGATATTCAAATATTCTATCAACTTCTTCCAAAGCTAAAGTTAACGGGTGGCTAAGTTCTGGAAACACAAAGCGCTCTAAATAATCTTTACAAGTCTTCATACTGCCGATACGTTGAGCTAACTTCCAATGCTCATTTAACTTATCAACCAGCTTTTGCTGCAACTGCTGATTATCTTGGGTCAACTCCAAAATAAGATTATCGCAAAACCAGCGTAAAAAAGTATTCAAATCGCTGAAATACTCAGACTCCGCAAGCTTCAAATCTAATATTACCGTTATATCACCTTGAGTTTCAGTATGTTTAAGGATGCGCGCGAGTAGCGAAGATTTACCCGTTTGCTGTGGTGCTTTAATGCGAATTAGCGAACCAGGTTTGCAAATTTCCTCGTAGCAGCGTTGTTCTACAGGAGGACGCTCCATATAAAAAGGAGAATTTAGAGGTACTTCTCCTTCAGGTAATTCGAGAGGAGAAGGGTTGATAGTAAAAGTTTTTCCCTCATTAACTTTGACAGGTTGTTCTAAATCAGCAATATCGAGAATCTCAAATCCCAGTACTTTACAAATCTCTAAGAAGTTCAGGTAATCAACAGGTTTACCATTGAGGAAGCTATGAATCGTCGCTTGTGATAATTCTAACCTCTCAGCTAAATCTATCTGACGAAAAAAGCCGTTTCTAATCAAGGCGCCTTTTACAGTAGGAATGAACTCTGTACGTACTTTCGCTGACCTTCCCATAGCTAATTATAAAAACTTTACTAAATTTCAGATAAAAACTAAGTATTTGTATTGTACAGTCAAATACAAAGTCAATATAAACCCAATATTTTTATACAGCAGAATCTTTCTTGTGGAGCGGGCATCCCTGCCCGCCTCGAATATAAAACATGTTCATTTGCTCCAGCTTTAGTATATGAAGGAGAAAAATATTCGTAAGCTACTGCAATTATATGTATTTTTTGATACTAGATTATAATAAATATTTATATGCTTAAAGAGGCGCCATCTTTTGAGCTACTATCCATATATGATTAACAATATAATGAAATTAGTAATAGAAAAGTAAGCTAGGTTTTAAGTTCATAAGCTTTAATCCAGCGATAAATCAAGTTTAAATGCAGATAGCCGAATGTGTATTTAAATGTAGTGATGAATATATTGATGAATGTTATTATGTAGTTAGTATCAACGGGCAACTTTATGTCCGTCAACTTAGACCTTCTTAGAGAACAAAAAATTCTTAGGGCTTTAGAGGCTCTTCAAAGAGCTAAAAGCCTAAGACATAGCAGAAGAACTGCTGGTGTAGATGGGATCTGTCTGCATATTGAGGATATTGACGGCGACTGGTTAGAAAACTGGACTGATACGGAAGACACGCTAGTTAACGATGAAATCGATAAAGATGATTTGACATTGTAAGTAGGTGAACGGAAAAATTTACAACTATGTAACGAAATGTAAAACTGCTGTAATTCTCTCACAGTTTGACTTTAGCGCTCTTAACCAAAACAAAACAAGTGTGCTTTATTTCCGCCCACCTACTTAAATATCAAGGTCGGCTCTAAGCTCGAATTTATGCATTTTTACACGACGTTTCCCCTGTTATCACTGGTAGGGGAAATAACAGAGGCATTGGTTTCTTAGGATTGTGAAACTTCCAAGTAATAATAGCCCCGTTTAACTCAACACTCATTCCTTTACTCCGACAATCTTCGTAAGCAGCTTCAGCCTCTTCATAGGTGTAACATTCTATATTTAGTCCTTTCTCAGTGGGATAAACATTTTTCGCTGCAAATCCTTGATTTTTAAGTGAATTCATATTTAAATTTCTTATTTTTTGAACGTATTGGTGCCAGATAAGCAAACAAAATCATCAAAAGTGCCCTTAATTAAGCTCCTGTTTGCTTTGTAATACCTGCTTCAATTTCCAAACTTGGTAAGTTTTGAGATGAACTAACTTCAGTAGCTAACACATTATGTTTCAAGTTTTTAACTAAATCGTCACGTAAAGCTTCTAAAAACATACAATCATTACCTATATCAGAAGCTTCATCCTCATCAATATCTTCACTTTCAAGACGCTGTTCATACATATTTATTAGATTATCAAGTGCTTCAATAATAAATTTAGTATCTTTGAATGATAGTTTCATTGTTAGTTACCTAAAGTATATAGCAATTTCCGTTCTGATGAAGTACACTGTGGCGGACAAGATGCCCACCCTACAAGATATTTACTAATTTAATTTGTAGCTCACTTGACTAAGAACCGCTATATCAAATTATATAAATACTAATTAATCTCGTAAAATAATTATCCATTTAAAAGTATCTTTCTATACTATTTTTTTAATAATTATACTTAGTTGCTATTACCAGTAACTATTAAGGCTTTTTCGTTACTAATAATAACTAATGATAAAAATTTTACTAAGTCAGTATAAAAACTAACTATTTATGTAGTACAGTCAAATACAAGTCGATATGAACTCAAAGTTCTCCTAACTCAGCTCAGGTTCGGTAATGTTTTGATGCGTTGTAGCTATGTCTTATGTCTTATTCTATCGGTTATTAAATCATGACAATTAACTACGAGTATAAAGTTGGTGGTAGTTTAGGAGAAAATGCTCCAAGTTATGTTGTGCGGCAAGCTGATGCTGAACTTTATCGCTGGTTAAAAGCAGGTGAGTTTTGTTATGTTTTTAACTCGCGGCAAATGGGTAAAACTAGTTTACTTGTACGCACGGTGAAGCGCTTAGAAGCTGAAGGTTATGCTTGTGTAACGATTGATATTTCTGGGCAGGGTAGCCAAGAGGTCAATATAGAACAGTGGTATACGGGTATTGGTTATACCTTAGCTACAGAACTTAATATTATTGATACTACAGAATTTTTTACATGGTGGGACGCACGCATTAAAATTTCTCCTGTGCAGCGATTGGGTAGATTTATTGAGGAGATAATGCTGCCTATTGTCAAGTTAAAAATAATAATTTTTATCGATGAAATCGACAGTATTCTAAGTTTAGATTTTCCGACGGATGATTTTTTTGCTTTAATTAGAAACTGTTATGAAAAGCGCAATATAAACCCATATTTTCAAAGATTAACTTTTGCTTTAGTTGGAGTAGCGGTGCCATCTGATTTAATTAAAGATGAGCGACGTACACCATTTAATATTGGTAGAGCAGTTCAAATAGAAGGTTTTAAGTTAGAAGAAACAGAACCACTTGCTCAAGGTTTAGGTGTTAGCGACCCAATGGTAGTAATGCAAGCGGTATTAAATTGGACTGGTGGACAACCTTTTTTAACACAGAAGGTTTGTACGCTGGTTAAAAATGCAAATGTGATGACGGTTAGTGAAGTCGTGTGCTGGGTTGAGGAGCTAGTGCAACTCAATATTATATCTAATTGGGAAACGCAGGATGAACCAGAACATTTAAAAACAATTCGAGAACGAATTTTAAGAGGTGGTGGATTTCTTACGGGTAGACTTTTGGGCTTATATCAGCAAGTTTTGCAGAACCCCTCTTCAAACCTCTCCCCCATTGGGGAAGAGGCTTTATTTCATTGTGGGGGAGAGGAAATTGAAATAGATGATAGTCCGGAACAGATTAAGTTACGTTTAACTGGATTAGTAGTAGAACAACAAGGAAAATTAAGAGTTTATAATCAAATTTATGCTAACGTATTTAACTTAAATTGGATTGAAAAACAACTAGCTTCTTTGCGTCCTTACGCTGAAAACTTTAAAGCATGGGTAGATAGTAACTTTGAGGATAACTCGCGTTTGTTGCGAGGACAAGCTTTACAGGATGCTTTAAACTGGGCAAGTGATAAAAATTTAAGCGGTTTGGATAACCAGTATTTGCTAAAAGGTCAGGATTTTGATAAAGAAGAAATACAACGCAAGTTAGAAGCAGAACAAGAAGCGAATCAAATTTTAATTGAGGCAAAAAAAAGGGCTTTTAGACAATTGGAACACGCACAGCAGAAAGTGCAAAAAGCACAACAGATGTTACAGATTGCAAAACAACAGCAACAATTAGCAGAACAAGAACGCATAAATGCTCAAATTGCTACTCGATTGGAACAAGCAGGAATGAATTTATTGCGCCAACCTTTTTGGAGAGGAGAAATTAATAGTTTAGTAGAAGCGATGCGAATAGGAAACGAGTTGAGAAGTTTGGTTAAAGATAAAAAATCTCTGGCAAATTTACCTGCTTATAGTCCTGTATTTAGCTTGCAAGAAATTTTGTTCAACATCCGTGAACGTAATCAGTTACAGGGGCATCAATTTGAGGTCAATAGTATTGTATTCAGTCCCAATGGTAAAATTTTAGCTTCTGCAAGTGGTGATAGAACCATTAAATTGTGGGATATTGATACAGGTAAAGAAATTTCTACTTTGACTGGGCATAAAGATTCGGTCAACAACGTCATATTTAGCCCTGATGCTAAAATGTTAGCTTCTGTAAGTTGGGACAAAACCATTAAGTTGTGGGATATTGCTACAGGTAAAGAAATTTCTACTTTGACTGGGCACAACAATTCTGTCTTCAGCATCGCTTTTAGCTCTAACAGTAAAATTTTAGCTTCTGCTAGTAGTGATAGAACCATTAGATTGTGGGATACCGATACAGGTAAAGAAATTTCTACTTTGGCTAGGCACAAAGATTCTGTATTCAGCATCGCTTTCAGTCCCAACGGTGAAATTCTAGCTTCAGGTAGTATTGATTGCACCATCAAGTTATGGAATGTTGCCGCTAGTAAAGAAATTTCTACTTTGACTGGGCACAACAATTCTGTCTTCAGCATCGCTTTTAGTCCCAATGGTAGAACTTTAGCTTCTGCCAGTTACGACAGAACCATCAAGTTGTGGGATATTGCTACAAGTAAAGAAATTTTTACCCTGATTGGGCATAAAGATGGGGTGAACAGTGTTGCTTTTAGCCCGGATGCTAAAATATTAACTTCTACTAGTAGTGACACAACCATCAAATTGTGGGATTTTGCTACACGTAAAGAAATTTGCACTTTGATTGGGCATCAAAAATCTGTCACTAGTGCCGTATTTAGCCCTGATGGCAAAACGTTAGCTTCCGCAAGTGTTGACAGAACTATCAAGTTATGGAACGTTGGTGCAGGTAAAGAAATGTCTACTCTGATTGGGCATCAAAAAGCTGTTCTTAGTGTTGCTTTTAGCTCTAATATTAAAACGTTAGCTTCTGCAAGTGCTGACGGAAGCATCAAGTTATGGAATGTTGCTATAAGCAAAGAAATTTTTACACTTACTATGCATAAAGATGTGGTTTACAGCGTCGCATTTAGCCCAGATGGCAAAACTTTAGCTTCTGCGAGTAGGGATAAAACTATCAAATTGTGGGATGTTGAAATGGGTGATGAAATTTATACCCTGACTGAGCATCAAAACTGGGTAAACAGCGTTGCTTTCAGCCCAGATGGTAAAACATTAGCTTCTGCAAGTGATGATAAAACCATTAAGCTATGGAACGTAGCAACAGGTCAAGAAATCTTTACTCTAACTGGACATCAAAATCTAGTCATCAGCATTGCATTTAGCCCTGATGGCAAAACTTTAGCTTCTGCAAGTTTTGACAGAACCATCAAGCTATGGAATGTAGAAGCAGGACAACAAATTTCTAGCTTGGCTGGGCATCTTGATGGGGTAAACAGCTTCGTATTTAGCCCGGATGGCAAAACTTTAGCTTCTGCAAGTAGGGACGGTACAATCAAGTTATGGAATGTTGACATAAGAGAAGAAATTTTCACTCTGGCTAGTAATCAAGATTCTGTCTACAGTATTGCTTTTAGCCCGGATGGCAATACTCTAGCTTCTGCAAGTAGGGACGGTACAATCAAGTTGTGGAATGTTGGCACAAGAAAAGAAATTTTTACTTTGACTGAGAATAAAGATTCAGTCTACAGTATCGCTTTTAGCCCGGATGGCAAAACTTTAGCTTCTGGAAATTATGACAATACTATTAAGTTATGGTATTTAGATTTAGATGATTTACTAGAGCGCGGTTGCAACTACCTTAGCTCATATCTTGCTACCCGTCCTGAGTTACGCGCGGAATTATGTCCTGATAGATAAGTTAGCTAGCAATGGATGCTCCCGAATGTAAGGGATGAGTTATTGGTTGCAAACAAAATTTATTTACGGCGCCTGTTTCAGAAACGAGGGGCGCCTTCGAGATTTAGAAAATTCAACACAATTTCTGACATTAGAAGTAAAGGATAGATTTTTACATACATATTGCAAATCTTGAAGATGCTACCCTTCGCGAAAACTCCGTTTACGTGCCTCAGCATGACAATAAGTTTGAATTTTACGTGTTTGTATTATACGTATAAGATATGGCGCCTATAAAGAACAAATCAACTATCTGTTACATCCGTTCATAATCCGTTGCAAGTTTTCCACTGCACAGGCGAGACGCCTATGCTACATTTTTGCCATTTTAAATAACAGAAGGCTAATATATAGTGATTAACACACTTTTTTAATTTATACAATTACAATGCAAGTACCTATAACAACTAAGCGAACAAGTCGTTTTATTGATTGGTGGGCTTGGGGCGCCTTCTCTAGTTTTATATTAATTTTTGTAACGTTAATTTTTTCACCGATATGGCAGCGAACGTTGTTAGATGAAAGAGTCACGGTTGACGATGATGAACCTACAAAACTTAAACCTATAGAATTAAAACCACATGCACTCGGCGCCCTACGTGTTGATGCCCAAGCGCGAATAAATGCCAATGAGTGGGTAGCGTTTGAAATACAATTACTCGATAAAGCTGGAAAAGTAATAGCTTCGGGCATTAAGGAAGGATGGAGTGAGACTGGTACTTGGTACGAAGATGGAGAGTCGGGAACCTGGGACGAACAAGATACTTTGGGTGGGTTAGATGTACGCGCGAAGCAAGATGAGACGTTGACGGTTGCACTGGCACTGCTTGATTATGGAACTACAGAAGGAAAAGATTTAAATCAACCTGTATCGTTTCATGATATAGTTCAGCATATGGGTACAGATTGGGTAGTTGAAGGTAGATTGACTTATCAAGTAGGCGCCTATTAGTGGTATGAATATTTGTTGCAAGACAAAGATAAAATAGCCTGGTTATCAGTTGAAGAAGATGACCGTGTTGAAGTGGCATTACTCGAACCGACAAACCAACTTGATGTTAGTAAAGACCCACCACCTGAATTAAACTTTGCAGGAGAAATATATACACGTGTAGATTATGGTAAAGCTCGAATGACACGTACTGGCATAACTATGAAACGAAAAGCAGAAAAATGTCAATATTTTGACTATGAAAGCGCGGATGGAAAAATTTTATCAATAGAAATTTGGGATGGAGATATCGAAGTTTCCGTTGGAGAAAAAATCAGTCCTCGGTCACTAACAATATTACCTGGTGATGGTAAAACCGTGTACCGTGATTAAGCCTATAATTCAACTGTTCGACAAATTTGCAAAACTTGCAACCATCTTTGTTGATAAATTCGGCTGTATAGTTTCCGCGATGACTGGAGTTTGTGAGCTTTTTTTTGGATATCAGAAACATTAATCACACGATTAACAGCTAAATTATTAGGTGATTGAAATTTTTTCTTAAGATACTGATACCAGTAGTCATGCTGTAGACCCATCCAAGACATTATTGGCTTAACTGCAATTTTCAAAAGCAATTTAATCAAAAATTGATATTTAAATAAGCCAACAATTTGGGTATAGTCTAATTTTATACTTTTATATACTAAGACTAAAGTACTCCAATAATCTCCGCAAGACTCGCTAGCTGCTGATAAGTAAAAGTAAAAATTACTGGCAGACAAATCGTAAATGTAAGTAGGAATTTCTGGATGCCTTTGTTGGAAATCTGCCATAAACAGATTGTAAGACTTTTCCATTGACCGATAGTTACAAGACATACTTCCTCTCACCTGACGGTAGGCAATCAAAAATTCTTGTACTACCCGAAACTTATAATGTTCAGCAATACGCAAATAAATATCCCAGTCTTCACAACCTTGAGCATTATGTGCTTTTAGTTTACAATCGTAACCACCAACTTTTTCAAAACAAGAGCGACGTATCAAAGGTACACTGGCATTGCCTAAAAAGTTGGTATATACCAGAAGTGGGTAAACAGTTCCCTCTGCGCTTTGAAAATACCTATGATATTCGGTATCAGGTATTCCAAAAATGACATCATCCTCGTCAATATTGACCGACCAGGCATAAACTAGTCCTACAGATGAGTCGGATTCTAGCAAGCATTGCGTTTGTTTTTCTAGTTTTTGGGGATACCAAATATCATCAGCATCAATCGGTGCGATATACTCACCACTAGACTTTTCAATTGCTAAATTGCGAGCTGCTGCTACCCCTGCATTTGCCTGTTGCAAAAGTTTGACACGACTGTCTTTCTGAGCAAAAGATTTTATAATTTTGGCAGTTCCATCTTGCGAACCGTCATCAACAACTAAAACTTCAATATTTGTGTACGTTTGAGTAAGGATAGAATTCAATGTCCTTTTAATAAAAGTCTCGGCATTGTAAGCCGATACAATCACAGAAACTAAGGGAGATTCTTTTGTCATAGGACTAGCTGTGTAATAATTATTTTAAAACTCTCTTTATACGTATAACTAAAGTTTTTCTTTATACTTTTCCTTATCTTCTGCCTCTACCCTGTCTTTTTTAAAGGTTTCAGGTGTACCTATATAAAATAATAAGCTCGGTTAAGAGTTAAACCGAGCCTTGTAAATTAAAATTAGCGCTATCTTAAGCAATATTACATAGTCAGCGATTGTGTATCGGTTTCAATACACGATGCCAAGTCTTTCAAAAAGGCAGCAGCATGGGCGCCGTATATAATACGGTGGTCGCAGGTAATATTAACTTGCATTTGCTGCTTAACCCCGAAC
>NZ_JBXXZH010000183.1:0-19228 GCF_059640475.1 Calothrix sp. CBUCES-K 9914 | reverse complement strand
GATTTATTAGCAATTAAATTTAATAGAAATCATTTGGTACATGGTGTTAAGTCTTTTTCAGAGGTCGGTAGAGAAAAAAGTGCAGATGAACTTTTAAAAGATTCTTTGCATACACAAGGGCGGGCAGGGATGCCCGCTCCACAAGAAATGTATTATTTGAATCTGTTCTCATGTGACGCACGAACCGCTATACAACGAGCTACTTATTACAAGGTGTAAATATTGGGTTAGGGTATGTGCGTCTACTCCTAGTTCGGTGCGTTCTTGGGCACCTATTATTCCTGCTTGAGCGTGCCACCATGCTGCTGTCGCTACAGTTTGTTCGATGGGTGTTGATTTATTTATTCCTTGTGCTAATAAACCAGCTAGTAGTCCTGTTAATACGTCACCACTACCTCCGCGCGCTAGTGCTGGTGTACTTTCGGGGTTTATCCAAATGTTACCTTGTGGATTGGCGATGGCAGTACGCGCGCCTTTTAATAAGATTATGGCACCACTTTGTTTTGCGGCTGTTTGAACTGCTTCAACTCGGTTGTTTTGTGCGTCGGGTATGTCGGGAAATAAACGTTTGAATTCTCCAGTATGTGGTGTAAGTACTGTAGGTGCCTGTCTTTTTTGTAGTGTTTCTACTGCTCCCATTGTTGCTAATATATTTAAACCATCAGCATCTATTACTAATGGGTCGGTACTTTCTAATACTTGCTTCACTATCGGCACCGCTTCGGTTGTGATACCTGGACCAATGGCGATGGTGCTAAATGAGTCTAAGTTTGTGTTGGCTGGAAGTTTTAATTCAGCAATGGTGCCTGTTTCTGTTTCTGGACATCCTATTATTAGCGCTTCGGGTAACTGTGCTACTAACAACGGCTTTAAATATTCTGGTACTGCCATAGATAACATTCCCACACCACTCGCACGGGCGCCTAACCCTGTTAATATTGCTCCTCCCGCATACCGATGTGAGCCACATATTACTAGTAAATGTCCTTCTTTATACTTGTGAGTAACAGCCAGACGCGGTAAAGGTATTGTGGAAAGGGCTGTATATCTAGTTATGCGATGAATATTTGTATTGGATAAGACGGTCTCAACGTCAGCGCGCGGAATATCAAAGTCTATTAATTCAGAAGTTCCTACATACTCTAAAGCTCTGTCTTGCAATAAACCTAGTTTCCACAACCCTAAACACAACGTATGCTTCGCGCGTATCGCAGTTCCTAACACTTCCCCTGTATCAGTATGCAATCCAGATGGTATATCAATACTAATAATTGGTATTGACCATTCGTTAAGAGCGTTAATAGCAGAAGCTACAGGGTCAGTTAAATTACGTTCCAACCCAAAACCAAATAGACCGTCTATCAATAAATCACAGTTTTGTAAACCATCTATAGACTGATAAATTTTGATGCCTAAGCTTTTTACATACTGAAAATGCTGAGAAGTTAGCTCCTTCAGCTTTTCAAACGGACAATACACACTTATTTTGTAACCGTGCAAAAACAACTCACGCGCGACAACCAGCGCATCACCCCCATTATGACCAGGGCCAACAAGGACACCAATATGATTTTTGTTGTCACACGTTGCTTCTATTTTACTGGTAATAAGTCCTGCGACTTTTTCCATCAATGCTGCTACAGGCATTCCCGCTGTAAAAATACGCGCTTCGATGTCATGCATTTGCGCTGCGGTGACAATTATTTGCGATATGTACTCTTGCCTATCCATCTAAAATAATTTCAGACTTTAGATTTTAGATTAATCCAAAATCAAAAATCTAGAATCCAAAATCTGAAAATCTCTATCTTCCGTAATAGACTCTTGCGTTTCCTAGTCCCGCATTTTTGAGTACAGCGTTCCATTGTTCAGCTAGACCACGTTCGGTAAATGGTCCCACTGCAATGTGGGTGCCGCGCGGTTGGTTACGACGCTCAACCCGAATATAATTTACATATTGTCCTAAACTGCGCCATACTCTTTGTTCGACTTGGGGAAAGTCTTCGGGACGGGAAGGGATAACTACATAGTAATTGCTAGAATTGTTTTGGCTAACAGTACCTCCGTTACCTCCACCAATGCTGCCACCTCCACCAGGAGTCAGAGAAATTTCTTGTCCACCACTATTAAGTACACGAACATTACTATAGCCTAAGCCTAAATTAAATAGCTGCTGTACTCTTTGTGCTGCGTTTTGCTGTCGGTTAAATACTCCCGCTTGAATTACTGAACGTCCTCCAAAGTTACGAATGTAAGCTGTTGGCTCTACTTGTCTTACCACTGGCAAAAGCTGTCCGTTATTATACCCGCCTGCGTCTACTACGACTGAATAACGTTCAAATGCCTGATTGTACTGTTGATTATACTGAGGTATGGGCGCCCCTTGGTTGTACGGTGGTTGTGGAGCTGTAAATTCGTAGCTTTGATCGGCTTCGTTATATAAATTATTAACAGGGGGAGTATAAGGTTGAGCTGTTGCTGGTGTTGATACAACTAGGGAGAGTAAAGACAACACAACCAGTTGTAACTTGCTCTGTTCTAAGACTGGCGCCTGATTAAATTTCAATTGATTTGGTAATGCACTTAACATAAGCAATTTATTGTTTTGGCTTGAGTTTTTATTTGTCGATGACTAATGGTCTATCTCATTAAATTTGACGGGTTGTTTGCAACGGATACAACAGATGTAAAGGATGATATGATTTATTGGTTACAAACAAAAGTAGGGTGCGTGACGCTACCAGTACTGAGCTTCGTTTTAAAATTTTGCTAGCGTCACGCACCCTACTAATTAAAATTAACCATCCGTTACATCCGTTCATCATCCGTTGCCAATCAGTTGTAGCAAATGTATGTGCTGGTTAAATGTATAACACTATTTTTTAAGTATATTAAGTAAAAAAAAATACCATATAGACACAGTGGAGACCGAATTAATTCGGTCTCCACAGAACGTTTTCGCCTTTTCCCATATATTTAGTGTTAGTTTAAAATTGGTAGCCTAGCAAGACAAACGTTAAATTAATGAAAAAAGTCGTCGTTGGTCTTTCTGGCGGCGTTGACAGTTCTACTGCCGCCGCTATTCTACATAATCAGGGTTATGAAGTGATTGGTCTTACCCTTTGGCTAATGAAAGGGAAAGGTCAATGTTGCTCTGAGGGTATGCTTGATGCGGCAAAAATTTGTGAGCAGCTAGGGGTTGCTCATCACGTCGTCGATATTCGTGACGTTTTTCAGACATATATTGTTGACTTTTTGGTAACTGGTTACAGCGCGGGTATCACACCGTTGCCTTGTTCGCAGTGTAATAAAACTGTGAAATTTGGTCCAATGCTCAACTACTCGAAAGAAAATTTAGACTGTGACACAATAGCCACCGGACATTACGCGCGCATTCAGTTTAACCCAGATACTGCGCGTTACGAACTTTTACGCGCGTTAGATAGAAACAAAGACCAAACATATTTTCTCTATGACCTAGCGCAAGATATTCTCGCATCGGTTATTTTCCCATTAGGTGAGTTACAAAAAACCGATACTCGTCGCATTGCCGCAGAACACGAACTTGAAACTGCCGACAAACCCGAAAGTCAAGATTTGTGTTTAGTCGAAAGCAACGGTTCAATGCGCGCGTTCCTAGATAAATATCTGGCGCCGAAAGAAGGGGATATAGTAGACATCGACGGTAAAGTACTGGGCAAACATGACGGTACACACCACTACACAATAGGACAACGTAAAGGTTTAGGTATTGCTGCCGCCGAACCACTGTATGTTATTTCTATAGACGCAGTTAATAACCGTGTAGTTGTGGGTGATAGAACCAAAGCCACAAAACCGGAATGTACAGTCCATAGTGTTAACTGGGTATCAATAGCAGAACCATCAACCCCCATCCGTGCAGAAGTGCAAGTGAGATATCGCTCGGCGCCTGTAACTGTTACAGTAATACCATTAGAAGGAGCGCGCGCCAAAATTGTATTTGACGAACCTCAATTTAGTATTACACCAGGACAAGCAGCAGTCTGCTACAACGGAGAAAAAGTTCTGGGTGGTGGAATAATCGAACAGTTCCCATCGTAATTAAGGTATAATCACTGCTTTTTTGTCTGGTGGTGAACACTATCTAAGTTTGTTAAAAGTACTACCTTCGTAACGCTTTGAGTCCAAGATTCGGGAATAGCTGACTGGCGACAGCAAACTGCACCCACGCAGTTGCTAGTGTTTCTAAAGAGCGGGCAACTATTAGTTTCCCCGCATCTACCGCTTCGTACCCCGACTCCTCAATCAAATTTGCAATGGTTGCTTTGGTGTCGGCATCATCCCCGCAGTAGAAGATGCTGGGATGATCATCGCCGAACTGTCTGGAGTCTGAAGCAATAATTTCGGCAAAAGTCGTATTAAACGCTTCCACCACCTTTGCTTTCGGCGCCAGTTGTTGAATCGTTTCAGCAACTGAAATTTTTAGATCGGTTGCCAAGCCAATTGTTTGACCTGTAAAGTCGGGTTGCAAGGCACTAACGCAGGTGATGATAATCTTTCCGTCTAGAGAACCTGCACTACGGAACACTTCTTCTAAAGCAGGCGCCCACACTGCCAGCAAGATTACATCGCTTTCTGCGACGGCAACTTCAGGTGTCGCAACTTTTGCGGTTTCCCCTGCGGACGCGGCAAGTTGGCGAAGCTTATTTTCATCTCTAGAATAGGAAAATATTACTTGATGTCCGGCTTTTGCCCAGATTTTGCCCAATCCACTGCCCATTTTGCCAGAACCAATAACACCAATGTTCATATTTTTTGACTCTAAATTACAGCGCAAGCAGTTAAAACGGTTCCCGTTACAATCACAGCAATCGCACTCACAATCGGCACATATCGCTGTAAAGGTTGGAGCAACGGTAAATCACCCAGCCATTGATGGGCATAAACGACGGCAAGTCCAGTTGTAGTTAATACAACTGCCAGCCCAAAACTGAAGGCACTGACCAACATTAGACCATAAGTCGTGTGATGGAGTGCGATCGCACTTAGCAATAACACAAGTGCTGAGGGGCAAGGAACTAAACCACCCACAACTCCTAATGTTAGAAGCGATGGCAAGTTTGTTTGAGACTGAGGAATAAAATGAGAGTGAGTATGTTCGTGGTCATGAGTATGAGAATGGTAATGGTCGGACAAATGCTCCAGATGCCGATCTAGCAATGTAAAGCCAACACCACACACCATTAATCCACTTAACAAACTCAGTAAAAAATACATTTGTTCTGGTAACACATATTGAGATAACAGTAAAACTAAAATACCTAGCCCAAAAACACTGATCGTGTGGGTAAACGTTGTGATCAAGCCCAGCAAAATTGCTTGTTGTGGCGTTCCTTGCGAGCCTACGAGGTAAGCTGCCACCATAGTTTTGCCATGTCCAGGAGTCATGGCATGTCCAGCTCCGGCGATAAATGCCACACCCATCCCAGTTCGCATCAGACTGGGTGAGAGGGTTGTTTGGGCAAGATTTTGGATTAGAACACCATGTCCTGGATGAGCTAGGGCTACTTGACTGGGGAGCAAGGTAAATAGTCCCGCAAAAAGTGAAATCATAATGGCTTGCCTCATGCTTCGCTGTCTCCTGAGTTGGAAGCATTATATAGTCCGTAGCCAATCAATGCCAAAATAACGCT
This sequence comes from Calothrix sp. CBUCES-K 9914, assembly GCF_059640475.1. Classification (NCBI taxonomy): domain Bacteria; kingdom Bacillati; phylum Cyanobacteriota; class Cyanophyceae; order Nostocales; family Calotrichaceae; genus Calothrix; species Calothrix sp. CBUCES-K 9914. Next base: position 13,553 of record NZ_JBXXZH010000183.1, on the reverse strand, counting down.
AATTGTTGCGACAGCAACATTTGGGTAGATCGGGATGCCTGCTAACTGCGGGACAGTTTCCTTCAAGTCTGCCTGTAAGCTCATTCCGGGTATTACTGTCGTTACAAAAAAGAAGGGCGACCAAAAAATGATGGGTACCAACGTTGCCACAGTTACGGCAATAGTAGGTTCTGCTGAACGGCGCCATAGCAACCAAAGCGCCATAATGCAGCAGCCGCTTAATAGCCACAGCATCACAGCATCATGGAACCTAGCGTGCGGATGCCATTCAGGATTAAAAAGGTGAGTTGTGTTCCAGTCAACCGCAACCGAAACAACTGCCGTGCTTACCAACACTACAGAGAGCAAAATACGACCAATTTTTCTCATACGCAACTAATTTACCCACCCTGCGATTATCTCTAAAAACAAAGCTTATACTTAAATGACATCCCTGTATTTCAAAAACACGGGCTTTATCATAGAGTTTTTTATAAAAACTTACAGCATCATCAGCCAAATGTCTGACTCAACTTTAAAATCTCGGCAGAGTTTCCTCCGTGAGATTCCCTTTGCTCCCCTTGAAACCAGTGAAACATCAGGGTGGAGAGACATTGTTTTACATCAGCATTTTCTTCCACCGAATGAGATTTACATGCCTGCTTTAGATGAGCATTTCTTGCTAGTGACTATGGCTCCCAGCATCAAGTGTGAAAATTTAAATAGCAAGCGCTCAAAACCGATAACCTTTCGTCGAGGAGATGTGGCGATCGCACCACTAGGTCATTCCCAGAAATGGCGTTGGTTGACTGACTATGATGCGCTTAACTTATTTATTTCACCCTACCTGTTGAAGGAGGTTAGCAAGGATTTGCTCAAGGGTGATAGTGATTCCATCTCATTAATGGAGTTAAATGGAGTTGCTGCACCCGTTATTTCTAGTCTATCAACGGCACTTCTACATGAATTAAAAGCTAATTTTCCGAATGGGATGCTCTACGTTGATATCTTAACTCAAGCACTGGTTGCCAATTTAATCACTGCTTATTCAACCCAAAGTTATATATCTAGTATCAAATTATCTCAACCCGATCAGAAATATGTTCATGATGCGATTGATTTTATTAATACTCACTTGAATAGTTCACTACGCCTAGCCGCAATTGCCCAAGCTTGCAACATCAGTGTGAGCCACTTGAGTACGGTTTTTAATCAAATTGTTGGGATGTCTGTGCATAAGTATGTGATGTATCAAAGAATTGAGAAAGCGAAAGTATTACTTAAAACCAGCCAAAAATCACTAAAAGAAATTGCATCTGAACTAGGTTTTTCCAGTCAAGCTCATTTGACAACTAACTTTCGTAAATCATCTGGGGTCACACCTTATAAATTTCGACAAGTAATCTAAAGAGGAAAAGTTGCTAATTCATTTCCTGATTTATATTTCCCAAAATTGAGTCAATTGTATAGATAAATATCAATGCTTTATCTTTATTTAATACAGATGTAACACTATGACTAAAACTATTTCTCCAGCAAACCCAGTTACAACAGCAACTCCACGACCCAAGAAAGGAAAATCTCTACCCAGTGGGTTTATTATTCGCTTTGGTAAATTTGTTTGGTCAACGATGTGGCATATAATGATGTCACAACTGGCGCCACGTAGTAAGTTTGGTGCATATGTTCGACCAGAAAGTCAGTTTCGAGATACGGTAAGTAATGACAGCAAGTATAAACCCGAAGCTGGACGATATAAATTATACGTTGGTTTAGGATGTCCTTGGGCACACCGTACAATAGTTACGCGCGCAATCAAAGGATTAGAGTCAGCTATATCAGTATCAATTGTTTCACCTAATGGAGATACAGGAGCTTGGGTTTTTAACGAAGAAGAAGAAGGTTGCCAAACTGTACCAGAATTATATAACTTGGCACAACCCGGTTACAAAGGACGCAGTACTGTTCCAATTTTATGGGACTCCCAAACAAAAACAATAGTTAACAATGAGAGTGCAGAAATTATCGTCATATTAAACTCGCAGTTTAACGAGTTTGCCGTAAATTCAGAGCTTGATTTATATCCTGTTGAACTACGCGCTTTCATAGACACTTGGAATGATAAAATTTATCATGCTGTAAATAATGGTGTGTATCGTTGTGGGTTTGCTCAGACACAAGAAGCATACGAACAAGCTTGTAACGAATTGTTTACAACCCTAGATGAAATTGATGCAGCGTTAGAAAAAACTCGTTATCTGTGTGGAGATACTGTAACACTTGCTGATGTCCGCTTGTTTACAACTTTATTTAGATTCGACGCGGTTTATTACGGTTTGTTTAAGTGTAATCGGCGCCGTATTCAAGATTATCACAACTTAGGTGCCTATTTACGCGACTTGTATCAAATACCAGGAGTTGCTGAGACTTGTGATGTAGAAAGTGTTAAGCGCGATTATTATGGTAACTTATTTCCTCTCAACCCAGGTGGGATAATTCCCTCTGGTCCGGATATCACAAATTTATTGGAACCACATAACCGCCAAAAATAACGTAGCATAGATATTCAGCATCTCAAAATTAAAAATGTGAACCGTGGTTCACATTGTAATTATTACTTTATATCAAAAGTTTTGGCGTGTTGAAAAATTAAATCCCCCCAACTCCCCTTATTAAGGGGGGCTAGGGGGGATTAAAATCTGTAGTAACTCATCAAAATTAATGACACAGACTACTAATAGTCCGGTAAAAAATAACTAATATCTGAATTTACCTGAATTTAACTCAATTGCATACTTCAGATGTAATTTTAAGAACCTGAATTTAACTCAACAATTTAATTTAGCTATCAACGAAAATATCAGAATACAGCATTTTATCTATCAAAACAAGTAAATTGATTATGGGTAAGCACTACATCATTATAGTTAGCTTATTAACCTTAACTCTAGGCGCCTGTAACCTAGACAAGGTAAAAGATTCTCAAGTTCAGCGTTTAGCTGCCAAAAAAAATGTGCAAGGACTGATTGATAATTATATAAAAAAGCCTCCAACGTTTGGCACAGACCAAGCAGCCGAAGCACTAGGAAATTTAGGAGATAAGCAAGCCGTTGAACCTTTAATTACTCTATTAAATACACCTATTAACTCTTCTGCATCTTCTGCCGAAATTAAAACTCATGCTGCGGCAGCGCTTGCACTAGGAAAATTAAAAGATACGCGCGCTGTTAAAGCTTTAGTGGCTAATATTAAACACCCTCATCGTACAATTGCAACTGCTACAAAAACAGGATTAAAGGATATTGCAGGCGCCAATCCTAAGATTATTAATCAGTTATTAGTTGACTTTAAAAAGGATGATGCGAATGCGGTTGCTGCTTTGGGTGCAATTGGAAAACCAGCGCTAGAACCGATGTTGGCTGCTTTAAAAGAGCCTGACGCAAGAATGAGAACCAATGCTGCAAGCGTTTTATATGATATTGGAGACCCAAAAGCTATTGAGCCATTAACTAAAAATTTAACTGATTTAGCATCTAGCCCAATGGTTGGTTTAGCTTTAGAAAAACTTAATTGGCAACCAGTATCGGAAGCGGATAAAATACATTTTTTGATAGCTATAAGAAAAGGAAATGAGTTGCGTAATAGTTGGGAAATGACGAAAAGTGTTTTACTCAAAGATTTGGCATCAAATAACCCAAGGAGTATCGATTTTGCGCTTTATTCTTTTATTGGTATTGGTGGTAAAGATACAACGGAAACGTTAGTGAATGTGCTGAAGGAGCAGGGTAATAAGAATCTTGCTTTAACTTATCTTAATTGTGGCGAACCTACTTTGGAAAAAGCTGCTTATGATTGGGCACAAAGTAAAGGGTACAAAGTAATTAAAACTGCTAGGAGAGAGCAACCAGAAGTTAAGTGGGGTTCATTTTAGGAACGGGCAAGGATGCCCATTCCACAAGAGTATGTTATTTTTCAAACGGTAGTGTTGGGGATGTTTTGGGATATATTGCGATTTCGGTTTCTGGGTCGAAGAAGTGTAATTTATCTGGTGTTAATGATAACCATATTTGTTCGCCCATTTTTACTATACGGTCGGGTGGGATTCTGACTTGTAATGATGTATCAAAGAAAGATTGTCGTTGAAACCCAGGTATAATTAGTTGAGTTGATAGATAAGTGTCGTTACCTAAGTTCTCGACTAAATCAACTTGTACGGGTAAGTTTTTTGTTGCAGGTACACTTAATATTAAATGTTCGGGTCGTATTCCTAATATTACCGTTTTTCCATCGTATTTTTGTAATGCGGCGCCCCAAATTTCTGATAGGGTCATGCGGAAGTCACCGTTTGTAATGATTTGCGGTGCTTGAAACTTGACGGAAATAAAGTTCATTGGAGGTGAACCAATAAACTCGGCAACGAAACGATTTGCGGGACGGTTGTAAAGTTCTAAGGGAGGCGCCACTTGTTGGAGTTGTCCCTGGTTTAATATGGCTATTCTATCACCCATTGTCATCGCTTCGGTTTGGTCGTGGGTGACGTAAATAGTTGTTGTTCCAAGTTGACGCTGTAATTTGACGATTTGCGCGCGGGTTTCTGCACGTAATTTTGCGTCTAAGTTCGATAACGGTTCATCCATTAAAAACACCTGCGGGTTACGCGCTATTGCTCGTCCTAACGCAACTCGCTGTCTTTGTCCCCCAGATAACTGCTTGGGTAATCTTTTTAACAATGCTTCGATTTGCAATAATTGTGCTACATATTTTACCTGCTGGTCAATCGATTTTTCCTTCTCTGAAAGATACCTTAGTCCTTTGGGTAATTTTTTTGTGGCACTAACAAGGAAATTTTCTATAAGGCTGGAGTTAGTTTTTCCGTCACCTAAATTACCCAACTCGCGGCGCCGTAATCCAAAGGCGATGTTATCGTAAACTGTCATATGCGGGTAAAGCGCATAACTTTGAAACACCATCGCGATGTCACGCTCTTTGGGGGGAAGTTCGTTAACAAGTTTGTCACCTACCGAAATATTCCCACCTGTCATAGCTTCAAGACCAGCTATCAAGCGTAGAAGCGTACTTTTGCCACAACCCGAAGGTCCCACCAACACCATAAACTCACCGTCTGCTATCGTTAAGTTTATCCGTCGCAAGACGCTTACACCCTCCGAACGTGCAGCATCATCCTTATTTATATTATTTTTGTCTCTGGCTTCTGCCTCCCCTGTACGGTGGGGGAAACTTTTGTAAACGTTTTCTAAAATAACTTGTGCCACGGCTTATAGTAATGATTATTGGGTATCGTGAGCTTGGACATTAACTGCTTATAACGACCAACGTCAAATAAAAATAATAATGAGTGCGCCCATCATACATGTAACAGCACTATGAAGAATAGTTAAAAAATAGCTTTATCGTTATTTATTTTTCATCCTCGCTTTTTTTATGCTATAATACTAATGTATTTACTAGTCAAATGATTCATAACCTGAAGGCGCCTCTGAAAAGTAGAGTAGCTAATAAATAGATACAAGTCACGCGAATGTTGTTTGACTTTTATGCTAAAACAGTACGATGATGCCAAGCATAACAAATATGGAGTTGATTAAGAATTATTACAAATAAATTTAACTTCAACAATATGTGCTGTGGGTATTGACCGATTAATGAGCGCAGATTGCCAATATATCAAATGATTCTTTAAGTTTATATTACGAGTAGTCAGTTCAAAAGTCTCTATATCTCTATACATATTTAGGTGATGGGGATTATTCAGGAGGCGCCAACAAGCTTTTTACCAAAGGGAAAAACATGAACAACTTTATCTTAATGGCAGAAATCATCAGTGAACCTCAACTGCGTCATACACAGGACGGTTTAGAAATATCAGAAATGATGGTGCAGTTTCCTGGTTCAAGACCTGATGACCCACCATCGATGTTACGTGTAGTGTCTTGGAGAGACTTAGCCAAAGAAGTACACCAAAATTATCATCAAGGTGACCGTGTGCTTTTGGAGGGACGTTTGGGAATGAATACCATTGACCGTCCCGAAGGATTTAAGGAAAAACGCGCAGAGTTAACGTTGCAAAAAATACACTCACTTAGCGGTTCGGCGCCTTTAACGTCAACTCCTACAGTGGAAAGAACATCTGCAACAACCAATAATCAAGCAAATAGTAATAACTCGAATCGTCAAACTGCCGCGAGTAATGCTTCAAATTATGATGAGGCGCCAGCCAAAACTCCTGCGACAAAGAAAAGCAATGTTGGAGTTAAAGAAGAAGAACCTAAGCAATACGCAACACAGTCGGCTGCTAAGAATTATGAGCCAAGCACTTATCCAGCGCAACAAGAACCGGATACTGACGAAGATGACATTCCATTCTAACAGGCTTGATTATAGTCACTTATAAAATTTTAATTAAAATTTTGATTATAGAGACTGAATATATTCGGTCTCTATTTTTATGTGTTATGGAAATCTATATATTTGTGAGTTACATTTATAGTTGGTGCGTGACGCTACAAGTCTTGCTACGACGCTGAAATTTATTTGTAGTTGGTGCGTGACGCTACAAGTCTTGCTACGACGCTGAAATTTATTTGTAGCGTCACGCACCCTACGTGTCATCTTGTCACAACTTTGTCACAAGCACCTACCTATACTGAAAAAATAGTCAAAGTATAGAGAGTGTATGCTTTTATGACCTGAATTCATGTAAGTTAACCCCTATTTTAGGGTAGAAACGTTATAACAAGCGCGTTTCTACTTCCTTTATCCCAGAAAATGCTGATGACAAACGCTATTTATAAAGAGAACAATGATACATAGGCTTCTACTTTATATATCAATCCTTAGTAAATGAAATCCGGACAATAATTATCAAAAATAACTGAGTTCATTATCCAAGATAATAAATTCCAAGTTTGGCTAGTTGCACAACATCAGCCTCGATTTCGCATTGCATTTTTTATTAATTATAGGCTGTTCTGAACATGAAACCACGTAAGAATCAACATTTTAAACAACTTTTAGCGGCTACTCTTGCTGTAAGCAGTAGTTTAGGAATGATAACACCTGCACTAGCAGATACAGCAGCAGGGCAAGAAATTAAGAACACTGCGACAGCAACTTTTAAAGATGATGAAGGTAAATCATATAATACTACATCGAATGAAGTTGTAATTAACGTTGCTGAAGTTGCAGGTATTACCGTTACTCCTCAACAACCTAGCAACCTATCTCCAAACAGTAATGACACACTCTACGTTGATTTTGTTATTTCCAACACAGGTAATGACAGAACACAGTTTTTCATTCCTGGGACTGCAACGCTTACTTCCAACAAAGCTGGAGCGTTTGAACAGAATGGAGATATTCAAATTATAGAGGTTAATGGTAATCCAATCACACCAGTAAATGTTGATAAAACTAATGGTGGTTTTACAGGTGACTTGTTAGGCACGGACGTAACAAACCCTAACAACGGTTCCATTGTTCCATATCCTGGTACTGGTGCCACTGGAACAATTAAAGTTCGTGTACCAATAAAGGTTAACGGTAACATAGCTGTTTCTAATGACACGTTAAAAGTTTCTTTGGGTAATACCAACCCAGCAGATGGTCAAAACGTTACTCGCACGGACAACCCAAATGATGTTTACACCAAAGATAATAATAATGGTGTAGGTGGTGAAACAAACGCAACCGCGCCTAGTAATGGTGTAGTTGAAGCAATGGCAACGAGTGCTGAAATTAAAGTTGGCTCACGCTTACAGGCTTTTGCAACTGTTTTAAAATCAGTATCTAAGTACGAGTCAGGCGCCAATGCCAACTCTTTTGCAGATGACGTTCTGACTTACGGGTTGGCAATGCGAGTAGAAAACCCATCACCAGCGGAAGCGGGATTTGTAAATTCTGACTTGTACGGTACTGCAATAAACGTAGACGGGGATGCAAGCAAATCTTATGTATTAATATCTGATGCGATTCCAGATAAAATGCAGCTTGGTACTGTAAACCCTGCACCACCTGGATGGCAAATAGTTTATACAATAGACCCCTTGACAACCAATGCCCATAAAGCTAACTGGTTAAAAACACGTCCATCTGGAAAGATAACGCGCGTTGGTTTTATATATGACACTGGTACGTTAGCACAACCTACACCATTATCCAAAGGAAATTCTAGTACTGGTAATACAATTACTGGCTTTAGTTTCACGGTTACACCAGAAAATAATTTCACTGGTGGACAGGTTGCTAACATTGCTCAGGTTTTTGGTCAATCACAACCAGGGGAATCAAAACCGGGTACACCAACTCAAATCGTTTACGATGAATCTGGTGACAAAACTTATAATAACGGTTTGATTGGTCGAAACCCTGATTCAAGTACTACAAATGGTGTATCCGGAGATGACGGTGGTATTACTAATGGAAAAGCAGACCCAAAAATAGATGGTACTGACCCGAAATCATTTGGCACTCCTGATGGTGATACAAATGCTGGTAAAGATCCACAAGATTCAGGAACTGGTACGAAACAGAAAGGTGGGGAAAACACTGTTTACACAATTGCGGGAACTCCGCTTAATGGTCCAAAAGATAAACCTGCGGCAGTTGGTCCAACAGATAATAACGACGACTTTACCAATAAATCTATTGCCGTACCTGCTGGAAAAGCTCCTGGTGTTAAATTGACAGACCAGGAAACAACGCCAGTCATCTTCAACAACACTGTACAGAATACTAGTAATAGTTCGCAAGAAATTTCACTGCTACCAGAATTTGTTAACTTAACTGATTTACCAGACCAAACAAAAGTAAAAATTACTTATACTGACCCAACAACCAATACAACTAAGGAGGCAGAATATACTCTGAGCCGAACCAATGGCAAATTTGAGCTTACAACTGGAAATCCGGTCAAAATAACAGTTGCTGCTGGTAGTGATGCAAATTATTCTGTGACAGTGGATCTACCTGGTGATGTAGAACAATTGAAAGCATTCCCTGTGGTAATTAACGCATTTGTTGATGTTAATAATGATGGTACGCCTAATGGTGAACCTGGTAACAAGACAATTGACCGCTTGTACACAAATTACCTTAGTTTGGTTAAAGAAGCGCGCGTATTAGAAGCAAATGGGACAACACAAGTTGCTCCTGCTGAGGAAGGTAAATTTACAAATGACCCAAGTACTTTGGATGCTGCGGCAAAAGTTGGTCGTATCATCGAGTACCGCATTACTTACGAGAATATTTCTTCGAGCGGTGGAACTGACAACGTAATTCTACCAGCTAAAGATTTGAAGATTAAAGAAGACGGCGCCACAGCACCAAATACATGGTTTGGTATTACTGTAGACCCACAATATCCCACACAACCCAAGGGAAGCGCAAATGATGCGACAAAAACTACCGTTACTGTAGTTGATAATGATATTCAAGTATATGAATATACTGAAGCTATTGTAAACCCTGGCGCTAAGGGCACATTCATTTTTCAACGCAAAATCAAATAATCCGGAAAAAAGTGGGAAGAATAATAACAGATAAATATCTGTATAAATTCTTCCTTACTTTTTTATCTATCACGTATCTACTTATAACTTAATTCAAAGGATAAAAACATGAACAAACGTTTGTACATTGCGGGATTTGGAATTGTAGCAGTAGCGCTTTCGCTGTTACCTATTGATAACACTCCAGCAATAGCAAAATTAGTTAATGCAGGTACTGAAATTGCAGATAATATTTTGCGTCAGCCAAAAGTGAATTTGAATTTGGTTGCACAGCAAAAACAAGTACAAAAAGATGCTGAGGGTAAAGAGGTTATTACCTGGAAAACGCTTGATGAAAAAACTCTTGTCAAACCAGCAGATGTAATACGGTTTACGGTGACAGGTAAAAACGAAGGAAATAAAGCTGCTTCTAATTTAGCTTTTACCCAGAAGGTTGCACAAGGTATGGTGTATTCACTTAATTCTGCAACCGCGTCAGGCGCCACCATTACTTATAGTATTGACCAAGGTAAAACATTTGTAGCAAGTCCAACTGTGAAGGTGACTTTAGATAACGGCAGAGTTGAAGAACGTCCGGCGCCTGCGGAAGCTTATACTCATGTGCGTTGGAACTTTAGTAAAGAACTGGCACCAAATACTTCTGTACAAGCTGCATACCTTGCAAAAGTGAGGTAGGGTGTGTGAAAGCTATTACAATCTTCAATAAAATCACAGATTAAATAGCTTTCACGCACCAACCCATTACAAGCATATAAAAGCTTTCCCGCATACAAAATAATTTAATATGCATTTATTTAAAAATAAACGTCGATTAATTCCGGCAGTTTTAATAACTTATTTATTAACTATTCCTTCTGCCCAAGCTGGCAAAATCCAAAACACTGCAAGTTATACTTTTAAAACTCCTAATGGTGACTCTATATCAGGTATAAGTAATCAACTTCAACAAGAACTTATTGACCCGTTTGGTAGAATTCGCGGTTGCGGTGGCGAAGTTCTACCTGATTATACGGGCTTTAGTATTGGGCTATATGAAGCAGGCGCCGATGATAGTTTACGTGCGCTTGTTCCTCTAACTCAAACTGGCCCTGGTACTAGTTTTACTGGTCTTCCTCCTAATATTCAAAATAATAATCCTTATTTTTTGGCTAATGATGAACCAAAAGGAAGTTTCAATTTCTTACTCAACCGTACCAACGGTCAGCTTGATGTTGGTAGACGCTATATTTTAGTCATAAATCCACCCACTGGCGCCAGACGATATAGTCAACGGCAAATTAGAATTATCATTACCGCACGTAATGATGTTGCAAAGACTGTCTCTTATACTGCTACTGCACTCGATGGTAAGGGTATTAGTCAAGATGGCGACCCAAATTCTTTTAACACTACGGTTCCAATTCAAGATGCTGCTACAACAGGTTTGATACTTTCGACGATTAGTTTACTTGATCGTCCTATTTGTGTAGGTGTCGCACAACCTCTACAAATTACTAAAACCGCTGATAGAGCTGCTGCTGAACCAGGTGATACTGTTATTTACCGTTTGCTGATTAGGAATTTAAATACTGTTCCCGCAAAGGAAGTTTCTATAGCTGACGTATTACCTGTTGGGTTTGGTTATATAAATAAATCTGCGCGCGCTGAGTTGAATGGTCGGTCGATTAGCGTTGATGCTTTGACTAGTGGTTCTAATTTAACTTTTAATCTTGCTGAATCAATACCTAGTGAAGGTTCTGTTACAGTTGCCTATGCGGTAAAACTCACACCTGATGCTTTGCGTGGTTCGGGTGAAAATTTAGCTAGTGTAAGCGCGCGTCGTAATGATAATAACGCACTGTTGCGCGATGGTCCTTCCCGTTATCGTCTCAGAATTCGTTCTGGAATTATTTCTGATTGCGGTACTCTGATTGGTCGAGTGTTTTACGACAAAAACTTTGACGGAGAGCAGCAAACGGGAGAACCTGGTATCAAAAATGCAGTTGTAATTTTAGACGATGGTAATCGTATTACTACTGATGCAAATGGACTATTTTCTGTAGCTAATGTGATTTCTGGTAGCCGCACTGGTGTGTTGGATTTAACTAGTGTGCCTGGGTATGATATCGCGCGTAACCGCAAGTTTAAGGAACGTAGAAGTCAATCTCGTTTGGTGCGGTTGGAACCGGGTGGACTTGCAAGAATGAATTTTGGCGTTGTTCCTGTACAGGAAAATTCAGTTAAGAACGGGGAGATGCAGCCATGAGTTTAAAATCTGTTAAGCCTGTTTTCTGGTTTGGTGTGCAGTTGATTAGTATTGCGTTAATTACTAGAACTGCATATGCTGAAGTGGCGCCTGTTAATGATGCTGAAACTGTTTTTGATTTAACCGCAAAGGACGCAAAGGACACAAAGGAAGAAAAAAAAGAAAAGAAAGAGACAATTCCTAACTCCTCACTCCGTACAGACGCGATTAATCGCGTCTCTACTAACTCCTCACTCAGCACTCAGCACTCAGCACTTTCCACTCCCCTAACTATTCTTGACCCCGCGCCGAATGCTGTAATTGATGTGCCTGCGACTTCGGTAAAGTTGCAGTTTACCAAGGGGTCGCAGGTAGAGTTACGTGTTAACGGGGTATTAGTTGATTCTAAGTCGATTGGTCGCACTGAAACTAATAATAAAACTAATTCTGTTACACAAATTTGGTATGGGATTGGGTTGAAAGACGGTGAAAATACAATCACTGCTCAAACTGTTGTAAATGGTGTGGTCGCTGAGACTGCCGAGGTGAAGGTGGTTTTAAGAGGGACTCCAAAACAAATTAGTTTACGAACTTTAGAAACTAGGATTCCTGCTAATGGTCGTTCTACTGCTACTGTTGAAGGTGAGTTACTTGATAGTAATGGAAATAGATCAAATCAAGATGCGTTGGTAACTTTAAAGGCAACTGCTGGAGAGTTTGTTGACCCAGATGCTAGTTCTGAACAGCCAGGTTTTCAAGTCAAAGTACAGCAGGGTGTGTTTCGCGCTAATTTACGTTCGACTTTACAGGCACAGACTATTAGAATTCAAGCTAAGTTAGGTGATGTTGAGACTTTTACGCAGTTGGTTACTGAAACTGATTTGCGTTCTTCTATGGTAACGGGTGTTGTTGATTTACGTTTGGGTAAGCGAGGAACTGATTTTTATAAGAATTTCCGCGATTTTATTCCCCCTGATAAGAATAATCAAACTCAGTTTGATGTTAATTCGGCTGTGTTTGCTACGGGTGATGTGGGAGGATGGTTGTTTACTGGCGCCTTTAATAGCGCGCGTCCTTTGAATCAAACTTGCGATAATACAACTCGTTTGTTTAGAGATGACCAGTTTTGTGAGCAGAATTATCCTGTATATGGAGATAGTTCCACTTCGGAAGTTTTAACTCCTTCGTTAGATAGCTTTTACGCTAAGTTTGAACGTACTGCACCTGGTGGTTTTGGTGGTGTAGATTCGTTTATGTGGGGTGATTTTAATACTACGGAATTTGCAACTCGTTCGCAGGAATTTACTGCTACTACTCGTCAGTTACACGGGTTCAAAGCAAATTATAATTTTGGTAACTTGCAAGCTACAGCAATGTATGGTAATAATTTGCAGGGTTTTCAACGCGATACGATAGCACCCGATGGTACTAGCGGTTTCTATTTTATGTCACGTCGCTTATTAGTACGTGGTAGTGAAAATGTTTTTATTGAGTTAGAAGAACTTAATAGACCAGGTACAGTCATCGCGCGTACTCAATTAAACCGCAATGCTGATTATGAAATTGACTATGACCGTGGTACTTTATTGTTCCGTCAACCTTTGTTACGAACTGATGTTGATCAAGTTGGACAAGTATTAGTACGTCGCATCGTTGTATCTTATGAATATGAGAATCAAAATAATAGCAGCAATCTCTATGCTGGTAGACTACGTTACAATTTTAACCGTACTCCAAATCAAGAAAGCTGGTTAGGTGCCACTTATTTATATCAAAATCAAGGTGTGCGCGACTTTGAGTTATATGGTGCAGATGCTTTAATA
>NZ_JBXXZH010000182.1:0-19404 GCF_059640475.1 Calothrix sp. CBUCES-K 9914 | reverse complement strand
CATTACTCAGCACTCAGCACTCAGCACTCATTACTCAGCACTCAGCACTCAGCACTCATTACTGAAGTATGGCGCCAGAGCATGTGTAATTTATTGGCGGGCATGGTTAAATACAGTATGTCTCCAGGGCATAAATTTGTGCTGAGTAAATCCCAACCGTGCAATGTTTGGTTATTTGTTTCGAGGTATAGGGGTACACAGTCAGCTAACATTGCAGCATCTTGAACTTTTAGACAACAAAAGGGATGGGTTATAGATATAGAAGTTGCGAGAGCTACCCAAAGACTATCTCTAGTAATACCGTTACCAAGAACACGTCCACCTAAACTAGCAGCAGCAAACGCAGGCGCTGCGAGTTCTGCGGGACTGAGTACTGCATCAAAGTCAAATACCTGTTGTGCCATTCGTGCAAAGTCTGGGTCTGCATAGCGAACGATTATTGGTACATTTGATTTAATACCTTTGGCATTCAAAGCAATTTCTAGATTAGTGGCATCGTTACCGCTAACTGCTAAAAGTGCTGCTGCTGTTTCTAAGTTGGCGCCTTGCAACATCGTTGAAAAAGTGGCATCACCGTTAATTACAGGTATTCCCCATCTACGAGCATTATTAACAAAGCGGTTATTAATGTCGGGTTCAATAACAACTACTTCGTGACCGCTTTCATGGAGAGTTTGAACAATTTTTATCCCAGTACCGCTAAGTCCACAAACTATATAGTGGTAACGTGGAGGTACGCGCGCTGCATCTAAGAATTCTCGAAACCTAGTACCCAAAACAAAGTCGTTAAGAAGCGCGTATAATAAACCAATTACGCCGGCGCCTACGAGCATCATAATTACAGTAAATAATTTGATGCTGATGGAAGCATGTTCGACAACTTTATCGTTACCACCGGCGCCTGTTATCATACCTACGGCAAAATACAACGCATCAATGATGGAAACATTGGTACTTGTGTATGTATAGATAAATGTGGCAAACAGAACAATAGCTACAAGTGCTGCGGTCATAGTAATGAGCGGGCTAGCATGTTCTTGGAAGCGCTGTATATTAGTTATGATTTTGAGAGATTTGGTAATTATTGACTTGCGCGTGGAACGTATTCGCGGTTTAGTGCCAACAATAATTCTGTCTCCTTCGCGCAAACGTCGTCTTTCCAAAACTGCTGATACTAAATCTGTATCACTATCTACAGGTAGATAGTAAATCAGCATTCGTGAGCGATTTTCCCACAAATCATCTATCTGGCGCCCGTGCCAAGGATGTTTGTTATCTATATATTCTTCGTGAATAGGCCAAGTTTGTTCAAACAGCTTGATATGTCCAACGGTTTTGCTACCCAACGCAGTAAAAGCAAATACAGGCGCCGCCAAACCTGCGACACTCATACTCATATGGTTAGGCAAAGTTTGGTCAAGACGTTCACCCAAACTAGTGTTAAAAAAGCGATTAATAATACGAATACTAGGATTTAAAACGCGCGCTTGCATAGTCACCGACAAATTAATAGCATCATCGGGGCCAGCTATCACCAAAGTGTGCGCGCTGTCGATACCTGCTGCTTTCAAAGTTTCAGCAGTATGTAAATTGCCAATAATAACATCGTGTCCCGTTTCACCAGGGATAGGGCGTTGATGAATACCCACCACCATTGCACCCTGCTGACGGAGTAAACGAAACACTTTATATCCAGTGCGTCCTAAGCCACAAACAATAATACGTGGTTTCATAATCAGCAGCAATAGTAAAGAGAAGCTGCCTCAAATATTGATTATTAATATTCTTACTCGCTTCTCAATCAGGTTACTGTAACTGCAAACACTTAATCTAAAAGGAAAAATTTATCTTGTGTTATTTTATCTTGTGGAACGGGCATCCTTGCCCGTCACTGAAAAAGTAGCTTAATAGTCACTGAAAAAAGTAGCTTAATAGTCAATTTTGTAAGAGGCGGCTGGGGACAGCCGCTCCACAAGAGTAACTGAAAAAATAGCATTCTTATTGCGGAATCAAGGAAGCGCACGTTGTATATAATCATATACATATAAATATAAGCACATAAACAATATGCCAAATTTATTTATACATAATAATCTTAAGTACGTTATTACTAACAATAAAGGCAATATAGAAACAACTATACTTTCCCAGGCAAATACTCAACCAACCCAACCTTATAGCTCTGATATACTTCCAACTTTCTCTCTAATTTTTCCAGTATTTTTCATTGGCATATTCGCTATAGTTTTTGGCTTAATTGGTTTTGCAATTTTTAAAGGCATATCTACTGCCATCTATAATAGTAAACAGCCAATTATTTACCGAGAAGCAAAAGTAGTAAGTAAACGTCAGCATGTTTCGGGAGGAGCAGGAGACACCAGTACATCAACTAGTTACTACATAACCTTTGAATTTGCTGATGGCAGTCGAGAAGAACTTGGTTTGAGCGGTCGTGAATATGCTTTAATTGCAGAAGGTGATAAAGGAACGCTTCATTCTCAAGGTTCATGGTTTAAAGATTTTAAGCGTCAATTTTAAGTCCATTAAAATGGATGCTTGGATAGAAAAAGTTTAATTTTATGATAGATTATGATTTTTTAGGCGCAGACTTTATAACTTTAGACATAAGCCATTAGACATAGTTTTTAATAATTGCAGGTACGCCAAGATTATTTACTTTGTTCTTGTACCAGAGGAATTTCGATCCAAAATTCGGTTCTTCCCGGAACTGAACTAAATGTAAAAACGCCTTTGTGTTTCTCCATCACTATTTGATAGCTAATTGATAGCCCGAGTCCCGTGCCTTTACCTACTTCTTTAGTGGTAAAAAACGGATTAAAAATATTGGCTTGAACAAATTCTGGTATGCCTGAGCCGTTATCGGTAATAGTGATAACTACTCGTTTTTCTTCTGGTTGCGTGTCCTCTTTCAAGAAAGTTCTAATTTCAATAGTTGGACTGGTGTTGTCAATCTCGCTTTCTAAAGCATCAATGCCGTTACACAGGACGTTCATAAAGACTTGATTTAGTTGCCCCGCATAGCACTCTACATGTGGTAAATTACTGTAACTCTTAATAAGTTGAATTTTTGTTCCTAGCTTATTTTTTAATCTGTTTTGAATAATTAATATTGTAGAGTCGATACCCTCGTGAATATCTACTGCTTTCATGGCCGCTTCATCAAGGCGCGAGAAAGAGCGCAAGGACAAGACTATTTCCCGTATTCTATCGGCTCCAATTCTCATCGAACTTAGTAGTTTAGGTAAATCCTCTAGTAAATAATCACAGTCCACCTCCTCAAGCTGGGATAATAATTTTTCAGACGGCTGAGAGCATTCCTCCTTGTAGGTTTGCAGTAGAGAAATTAAATCCTCTACATATTCTTTAATATAAGGTATATTGCCGTAGATAAAATTAACTGGATTGTTAATTTCGTGGGCAATGCCCGCCACCAGTTGCCCTAGTGCGGACATTTTCTCGCTTTGAATTAACTGGCTTTGGGCTTGCTTCAGTTCCGATAAAGTTGCCTCCAGTTCCACCGTTTTCAGTTTCAATAAAGACTCGGAAGCAATTAGTGCGTCCGATGCTTGTTTGCGCGCGGTAATATCGTCAAAAACAACTAGCACGCCCGTAACTTTGCCTTCAAGATCGTGCAAAGGAATTTTACTGGTCTCTGCCCACGCTTGCTTGCCGCTTGCTTGGTACACTGGTTCAATAATGTGCAACTGGGCTTGATTAGTCTCCATCACTTCTTGATCGCAGGCGCGAAAGAAATCTGCTTCTTCTTTTTTCCACACCATGTCATAGTCAGTTTTACCAATTATCTCTTGTGGCTGCTTGACTCCTGCCATTAATGCAAACTTATCATTGCAGCCTAAATAAACTGAGTTATAATCTTTCCAGCAGATATACTGGGGCATAACGTTAATAATCAGCTTTAAAAAGTCTTTAGCATGACGCAGTTCCTCCTCCATAGTTTTACGCCTCGTGATGTCGCGAAAGAAGAAAATGCGCCCGTAGTAAATATCTTGCGCGTAAATGGGGGCGGTGTATCTGTCAATGATGCGTCCATCTTTCATTAACAGTTCATCGTGAGTGGTAACTTCTGGGTTTTGGTATAAATAGTTGACTTTATCTAAAAACTCCTGCTCGTCAACCATTTGGCAGATGGCGAGAGTCAACATCTTTGAATGATCCCCTTCTCTGGCGACTTCTTCAGGCAGATTCCAAATCTGGTAAAAGTTTTGGTTGTAAAACAGGATTTGCATATTTTCATCAACTACGATAATTCCGTCGCGACCTGCTTCCTGTTGAGCTTTCAAAAATGCGTTACTGCGATTAAGCTGGGCAATCATGTCCTTGCGCTCACTAGCTTTGGCTTCTAACTCTTCGTTGGCTCTACTGAGTTCAAGGGTGCGCTTACGAACTAGAGACTCTAGTTTGGTATTGAGATTATGTAGTTCAGTATTAACCAGTTTTAACTTCTCCTGCGTTTGGTTCAGCAGCAGTGGTCCGTCAACCAGAAATGAAAAATAACGCCGCAGGGCAATGTAGGTAATCGCGATACAGGCCGTCATGGAATCAACCACAATTTGCAGTTTCAGCAGCAGCGCGGAATGTGCAGTATTAGATAGTGCCATCATTAACACGTGTCCACCGTGTCCCAGAGCGCAACTCAAGAAAACCAGTATCGTTGCCAGCACCAGCGAAGTCTTTTGCTCTCCCCGCAAAAATGGGCGCAAGATTAAAAAAGCAATAATGAAGTAGCACAGCGAGATGATGCTGTTGGAGGCAATGAGTAGTCCGTTTAACATTCGCTTTTCCGTAAACTTACCAACAAGTTAGAATCGCTGCTATCAGGCGC
This sequence comes from Calothrix sp. CBUCES-K 9914, assembly GCF_059640475.1. Lineage (NCBI taxonomy): Bacteria > Bacillati > Cyanobacteriota > Cyanophyceae > Nostocales > Calotrichaceae > Calothrix > Calothrix sp. CBUCES-K 9914. Next base: position 14,540 of record NZ_JBXXZH010000182.1, on the reverse strand, counting down.
AACATTTCTTAAACTTAAGATACCCAAAGAGAAAGGCTAAATTATGCCTAGTATTGGACTTTCTCTATGGAAAAGATAAAGAATATGTAAATAAAAGCGAAATGGGGCTGCAACTCTTCAGTTTCTATCTGGCGATGTACAAGGCGACTAGGTAAAAGTGGTAATAAAATACTATATTTAGCAGATTAATTATGGTATAGTGCTTTGCATGATGTATTCCTTTTGACCGTTCTAGCGCTTTATATCTAGCATTGTCTATAATATAAGATTATTCTTTGATTAAGCGAAAAAATCTTATTTGAGCTTGACTTCTAAAACGTAAATGTTACTGTTACTTTTGCTACCAGTGCCTTTTCTCCAACCTTGAAAGTAACCGAGTACAGTTGGGTGGCAATTACCGGAAACTATCTGTAATTGCCACCACTCTTACGTAGTCGGGATATTTGACACATTTTCCAAGATAACCTTCCTCAAGCCAAGTGTGTCAATAACAATAGGAAATTAATTTAACTGATTCGCGGAATTCCCCATCCGCCATGCGGTGGGGTAGTTCATAAATGTATGTCAATAGTGGGATTAGTCAGCAATGTAGTTGGCAATTTCACGCAGACTAAGACCTGAACGCTTTCGTCGGGCTTTGTCCGTGTAGTCCCACCCTTATAGGATACGGCTGGCGAATAGTAGGTCTGACCCCCCAGCATCACGATTTTACGTCATTTTAGCGAATGTAGAGACCGTACATGTACGGTCTCTACACGCCTGTTTTTATTAAATGATGGGTGCCACCCCTGATTCGCCAGCGGTATCCTTATAGGGTGAGAGGCTTATAAATTCGGGATTTTTTTGAGATGTGTGTACACGGTAGCCTTATTAAGGGGGATCAAATATCAGCATCAGCGATACGAGTTGTGGGACGGGCACCGCTTAAATCTTGCACTACTTGAAAAATCGAGATTGCTGTAATAATGGCAATTACGGCAACAGGTGATAAACCTTTGCCAAAATATAAAAGTGCAATTGCTGCTATGGCGCCACCAAGTCGATATTTCGCACGCATTTTACAGTAGCGAATAATCCCAGTGCGATGCAAAATAGCTAAAGCTAACCAGCATAAAGCAATGGAACCGCACATTAAGTAACGGATTTTATCAGGTAAAGGTTGAGTTTGTTCGCTTAATAATATTTCTTCAACACCAACACTACCAGCAGCAATACCAATTACCAACGGGAAATGCGTGTACAACCACAGTAACATTTTCCTCACTCGCCCTTCAGACTTTGCGGCTACAATAGGAGTACCACCAAGGTTATCAAAGTAAACCCACCAAAAGCTAAATGCGGTAGTCAATGCCAAAGTGGCGCTAATAGTGCTATAGATGTTCCAATGTTGTTCTGAGACACCATTAACAACAGCAACAATTCCTTCACCTAGAACTATCATCGTAAATAGTCCAAACCGTTCAGGTAGATGTGACGCATGGGGAAGTAACTTTAATTGGTATTGACGCGCGCTAAAAGGTGTCACCAAGTCTATAATTATTCCTACACCCCAAAAAGCAAACCGCCAAGGTAGAGCTACAAATTCAGAAATTATCCAAATAAGAGCAGCTATCGCAAACCCAACAGCATACCGCGTAGTTAAAGGACGTGCTTCTGGTATATAACTACCCGCGCGTACATATTCGATTACAAGTACAATTCTACTCAAAGCATAAGACATTGCAAATCCCGCCGAGTTTTCACTTAAACCGTGGTGTATATTTACAGCCATAGCTGCGGCTGTGAGCATTTGTAAACCAACGAATAAACGGCGCCCGATATCATCGTTATCAAAGCGATTCGCGTACATCGTCGTTCCTATCCACGACCACCACACAGGTATAAATAAAAAAACAAATCCTAAAAACCCCGATATCGAAATATCTTCTTTGAGGTTATGAGCTAGCTGTGAAACTGCCACTACAAAAACTAAATCATAAAACAGTTCGAGCCAAGTCGCGCGTCGTTCTGATTCTTCTTCGCTAGTACGCAAACGCGGTGGTTGTAGAATATTCGCCATTGTGCCAATTTGCTAGTAGTTTATTATTTTTTAACATTTAGACACAATAATCGTGAAAAACGCATCCCGTCCTTCTGTATTATTAAAATTTATGTTGGGTTTCCCCGAAGGGGTAGCCAACCTACGCTACTTGATGGTGCGTTACGCCACTTAATTTTTCGTTTGAAATGACGATTTTTCGTGGCGTAACGCACCCTACACGAGAATGTTGCTTACTTAACGTATTAATGGTGCGTGAAAGCACTGTACTTTGCGTTACATTGCTCGATAGTAATAGCTTTCACGCACCCTACCCAATGCACGTTGGCGCCTCAAAATGCTTAAGTCAGTGACATTCCACCCTACACGATTATTTGCCACAGGGTTACTGTCAAAATTACTGTTGCTAGGTGTTGCCAAATTAATACTTTTATGGGTTGGCGCCCTATTTTCTGTGTCAGTACAAAGGCTAAAAATGCTCCTAATATTAATGTAAAACCCTGTAAAAAGGCAATTACGGCAGGATGTGCAACTACGACGGGTAAAAATTCACCGTTTAATCCAAAGGTTGCAAATGCTACAGGTAATATGCGTCCACCTTCTCCTAAACCTAAGCGTAGATAATGCGCTAAGTTAGCTGCTAGAACTAATGGTAAGTATCCATAGGCAAGTTCGATAAATCTACGATTTTTAATTGTTTTTTGAAGTTTTATTATGCCGTATGCTGCGAAGGGGATTAATAAAGGTACTGTTAGAGCTAGTAGTGAGAATGCTAGATGTTGCCAGAATTGACTGAAGTCAATTATTACGCCAAGTTTTGTTTGTATTTCGGGTAAGCGGTGTAAATATACTCCTCCCAACATCAAAAATAGCAAAGCGACTTCATATGTATGTGCTACGTGAGAAGTCCATAGTTCTACACCTGGAGGACGCAAGTTAAATTCAACTGAACGGTGTGGACATGCTTTTAAACAGGTCATGCACAATACGCAGTCGCGGTTATCTTCAAGTTGGGCAGGATGAGAGTATAGCGGACAACCGTTCGTTTCCATGCCTTCACCTTTTTGCGGGCCACCTTTATAGCATTGGTAAGTAGTACAACTTGCTGAACAAATACCTTGTTGCGCGCGCAGTTCGGTCATGGAGAGTTTTGCGAATAACCCGTTCATTCCTCCAATAGGACAAAGATAGCGACACCAAAACCTTCTCTCAAAAATAGCGGAAAAAATCATGGCACCAGCAGTGATAAGTAGCAGTAAGCACCCTGATAAATACGCGGTGTTTTCTAAATGCCAAAGTTCTTCCCACAGAAATATAAGAGCGAATAAACCATATAGAAACCAACCTCCCCATTTCTCAGCTTTTTCGCGCGGCCACTTTTTAAGTTGCCTTGGAAACAATTTGAGTGAGAGTTTTTGCGTGATTTCACCGTAAATCATGAATGGACAAAACGCGCACCATATCCGTCCAAGGAAGGGGAATAAAAATAAAAACCCCATCCACCACCACGACCAGAATAAATTTAATACGAAGTTTTTATCGCGCGTTTGTGGACCAAGAAATAATACCAGGACAATAAACGCAAAAGCAAAAGTTGTAAAACCGTAGTTTATTCGGTCTGGATACCAGTCACTGCGAAGGAATTTTCGTAAATCAGGATATAAATTTAATAGATTGACTCGAAAGCGTTTTTTCTTGGTGTCTGCTGACCAAAAGATTTCTTCGGTAAGTTCATTCTCATCTTGTGCTTGAACTATTGCCCGTTCAACTAGGTTTTCTAGCTCTTTGATATTGCCTGGAAAGTCATATGACTGTAACCGACGTAATGCTTCGGGTGTAACGTGCGATTTGAGAATTCCCCGTGCGCGCGAGTACAGACTAATATAATAATCAACCTGTGATTTTATATCAGCTTTACGTACTCGTAATGGTGGTACTTTAATTATTGTTCCAGCTGCGCGCTCGACTTGCGGCATTGATTTTTCTGAAACAATAATAATGCGAGCATTACTGACTCTAGCTTCAATTTCTACGTTATCTCGGTTGACTGGTGTATATGTCCCTGTCTTGATTAAATTATTTATACTCGGAGAAAGTTCTTTTGGTAGTTCTTGGATATTATTTAGGACTAAAGTACCATTTTCTAAATATTCTAACAGTCCTGGTTTACCCCCGTACCTACCAAACAAATCGGCGCCACTGATTTGGAGAATACCACAGTTAACTTTAATAATAGGTTCGTGGCGGTAACTTGAGCCATAGTGAATTAGAGCAGCAATATTATCTTTTTCTAAACCAGGTTCACCAAAAATCAACACCGACTCGCGGTTAGTTGTCGCTTCGCGAATTTGCTCACGTAGTTTTTTTGCGTATTTACTGGTGCCAACTATACCACGTTTTGCTTTAGTCACTAAGTATGGACGCAATTCTAACGAACATTCTTGCTCGTAAGATAAAGCAGAAGCTAACTGTGCTAACTCGTCTGCAAGTAATATATTTCCAGCTTGGGCAATTTCTGGATGTTGATTAATTATTTCACGAAACTTGTCCCCTGGTACTACCCATAAATGACATTCACTTAGAGTAGTAACTGTGTATTGAGTATCTTGTTGAAGTAAAAACTCTTTGAGATTAACAACAGTACCAGGAAGTAAACCACAACAAGGCGCCGCATTGTTAGAAGTACTACTTGTTTCAATACGACCTTCTTTAATAATGTACAACGCCTCTGGCTGTGTTCCTTCGTTTACAAGTTGGGTTTGCTCTGGTACAACTTGTTCTTCTATAACTTCGGCGATAGCATCTAATACCGAAGACGATAAAATACCTAAAGCTGTGCGTTCCTGTAACCATATCGCTGTATCAGGAGATATCATAATAATGCGTTCTCCGCGCGCGTTGGTGTATCAAGGAAATTATAAAGCTTTGTTGGTATTAATTCTTCACTAACCTTTTAAAAGTACGGTGCAACATTTCGCTAAACTGGTTACTTCCATAAGTAATTATGCTTTTTTCATCAGCATCGCTCTAAAATTGCGTATAAAAGCAGGATAAAAGTCCGTCTTTATACTTCGTTATTAACAAAATCTCTCGTTGACAAATGGGTTTAAACCTTAAGTTGATAACAATGAGGACACCCATTCCAGAAGAGATTTGCATTTATCAGAAATTTTGATTTATTTTATTGGAAGTTTGTTAAAGACCATTACCAATTAGAATAAACGGTGCCCAGTAGTAAGGATGTGCAAAGTTAGCGCGCGTTGTTGTTTTCTGGTTGGCGCCTGGTGTATATGTGACACTCAGTCCACGTTTAATATCATCAATGGTGACTTCTTTGCCAGAAAGAAGACTTAGTTGTGCTAGACGTAAAGCCTCAGCTTTGGTAGGTTTTGCATCAACAGCCATATTCTTGTAAAAACTTTGCATCATCAAGCTTGTACTTTCATCGGCAACTTGCCATAGCGAAGCCATTACTGACTTGGTGCCGCTATTGAGAAAATAATAAGCAACACTGGCAATTTCTGTTCCATCTTGCAAGGGGGCAGCAAGTGCTGTTTGACATGCTGATAATACGACTAAATGAATGTTGCTTAATCCTGTCAAATTTCTAATTTGTGGTATGGCTAGCTTGTCACCGCTTCCCAAGAGTAAGTAAGATGCATCTTTACTACCTGGAACAAATTCACCGTGGGTTGCAAGGTGTAAAATATTCTTTCCTGTTAAATTATCTTGCAGAGTACGGTAGTCAAAAGCCTTATTTAAATACTCTTTTCCTGGGTAGATGCCTTGATTATTAGTACTAGTTTTAACAATTAAGTTTAATTCTTTAGGTACATTAGGTAATGAACCAAAACCGCCTATAGCTTGCGAAACACCCATTGCTAAAATTGATGTGTTTTGTGTTCCTTTAGGTAGCGTTGCAGTTGTGTCCGTTAAATCTGCTGAAAGAACATTGTAAACAGTGTAGTTTTCAATTAAGTATTGTTTTCCATCAAACAGTGCGCTCATGGGGATATAGCGCGTTACTCTATCTAGTGCAAATACTAAATTTCTAACTTTATTTTGTTTGATTTCTCCTTCTAGAGGTTTAATTAGCCAATTATAAAGTTTTTGGCTAACTGGCTGTATTTTTGCAATGTCTTGTGAACCACAAGTGCGTTTTTCGCACTCTTCCATCAAAGAGCGAAATTCTTTGACTGTATTGCCTAATTCCTGACGTGATACTTTAACTTCAAACTTCTTACCTGCATCCCCAGAATACAATAACAACCAAATTTTGTCTTCTAATACCAAGGGGTAAATCATTACTGTACCTGGTTGGGATTTGACTATTTCCTTTGCTTTTGGACTATCTGGACGAAAGGCACCTTTGTCATTAGCAAGACGTGAATTTATCTCGTTTTCTATTTTATCTAAGTCTTTGTTGAATTCATTAACAACGGCAGTTAGCTTTTCCTGTAATTGACTTTTTTGTTGACAGTTTGTTTTTTCGCACTCGCTGACTTGAGTTGCCAGAGCAATTACTGAATTCCCATATTGATTTATTTTTTGCTCTCCTTCGTTTAATTGAATGGGAGGAGGTGTAATTTTTGTAGTCGCAGTGACATCATTATCTTTTAACTCCTGAATTTTTAGCCGTTCTAATACTTGTTGCGCTTCACTAACTCTTCCTTGAGAAATAAGTAAGTTTGCCAGTTCGCGGTAAATATCAGATGTTTTTGTTCTGTCAATATCCGCAAATGATTGTAAAATAGAATCTTGTAAATCTTTGGAAAGCTTACGATTTTTTTGACGAATCTGCTCAATATCATTAATTGCTTGCTTATAATATGTAATTGCGGTCGCTGGTTTATTTAAATCACGGTAGGTTCGTGCTAAACCTACCTGAGCATAAGTACTTGGACTTCCTGGTAATTTTGCGTCTTGAGAAATTGCTAGTACTTCGTTATATGTACTAATCGCTTTATCTTTCTGTCCAGATTGCCTATAAATGCTGGCATTTAAAAATAAAATACCAGATTTTAAAGTAGGGTTTTGTGATTGTTTAGCAACTAACAAGGCTTTTTGGAACGTATCATTCGCTTTAGGATAATTTTTTAATCCACCATAACCAAGTCCAAGAAAGATCAGATTACCAGCTTTCAATTTTACAGCTTGCTGAGAATTGGATATTTTTTCTGCAAAAGTTAAGCCTTCCTGGGCAGAAGCTACAGTATTTATAAAGTCTCCTTCAGTATAAAATTTGATAGTATTAACAAATAATTTTGTTGATTTTAGTAAATCTACTATTTCAGTTAAATCAGTCAAATTATTTCGTTTGATCTCTGTTTCTAATATTGCTATAGCCTTTTTCATATATTCATCAGCTTTTTGATAGTTCCCTAAATCCAAATAGATTTTACCCATAGTTGAAAATGCATCAGCCTGTGTTGGTAAATCTTTAGCATCTTGGGCAAGTTTTAAACTTGCTTGTGTAAATTCGATAGCTTTTTCAAATTCACTGAGTGAACTATATATAGAACCTAAAGTATTTAACGCTGAAATTTCAATGTTACGCTTCTTGATTTGTCTTGCTATCTCTAAACCCTGTTGAGTAACCCCAATTGCTTTTTGATAATCTGCCTCAGAAACAGCCAGCGAATTATATGCGCTACCTAAAGCAACTAATGCAAATGCTTCGCTCTCTGGTTTTTTTATAGTACGTGCAAGCTCTAAAAGTGGTATAGCATATTCAATTACTTTTCGATTGTTATCAGATAAATTATACGTTTGAACTATTATGCTTAAATATAATAGTTCGCTTTCATAATCTTTTGCTTCTTTAGCAATCATCAAAAGTTGCTGAGAAATTTCTATTTGCTTGGAATGCTTTCTCAAAGGTTCATAGGCTAATAGTAATAAAAATAAATTTAATTTATCTTTAAGTTCTGTAGCTATAATTTGGCTTTTTTCATACATAGCATTAGCCAAATCGTATTTTTTTTGAGATGAGTAAATTGAACCCAATGAAAGCAATATATTACTTTCAAGTCTTCTTATGCCTGTCTCTTGTGCTAATGATAAAGCTTGCTGAAACACTGTTAAAGCACGTTCTTGTTGTTTTTGAGCGACATACACATCCTTGACTGCAAGCAAGCTGTACGCTTCTAATGCTTTATTCTTTAAGTCTCGACTCATTGCGATAGCTTGGTTCGATGATTCCAAAGCGCGCGGGTAGTCTTCTAATAACTGATAAACTTCAGCAATACGGATGAGTGTGATATTAACGAGAAATTTATCGCCAATTTCTTGCTGAATTGCCAGTGCTTTCTGTAAATCTTTAAGGAATATAGAATAACTTTTTTTGAATGCAGGCAGCTCAAGCTTACCTCGCAAAGCACTGGCGCCAGCTGCTGCTCCCAAATTACTTAGAGTGATGCTTCTTCCTCGTTTATCTTTGAGTGCATAATATATATTCAAAGCTTCCTGTAACGTCGGGAATCCTTTATCAAACTCTAATAAGAGAATATGTGCTAAACCCAAATTATTAAGAGTTTCGGCTTCTCCAGATAAGTCTTTAAGTTCTTTACGAATTGCCAGTGCTTGCTGTAAAACTTCTTTAGCTTTTTTTCCATCCTGTAACCAGTAATAAACCTCACCCATATTGTTAAGAGTTTGAGCAATACCAGCTTTATCTCCTTGTTGGCGCCTAATTTCCAATACTCGTTGATATGTAGACAGAGCTTTTAAATACTCACCACGTCGATATTGCTGTAAACCCTCCTGAAAAAGTTTATCTGCTGGCACTGTAGTATTATTTGCTTGTTCGTTATATATTGGCTGGGTTTTTAGGGTCTTTGCTGCTAAACCCACTGGAGAAACTACGAAAAATACCAAGGTGGCAAGGGCATAAGTCTTAAAACTGTTGGGCATAAAGACTTTTAAGCGTATTTGTATATTAGATTGCTTACTATATCTCTAATATTTCTACGCTTTAGTAAGTTATGCAAAAATTTTAACTTTCTGCATGTGGATGTTTTATGGGATGGGCATCTTGTAGATGGGCGTTCCGTCCGTCCCTGTATATTACTAATATTTATGTTGGGTTACGCTTTAGCGAAGCCAACCTACGTAATAACGTAATTACGCTACTAGTTGCCACAAGCTAACTGTTAAAATTACGGTTGATAAATGTTGCCAAATTAATACCCGTATAGGTTGGCACCCAATTTCCTGTGTGAGTACAAAGGCTAAGAATGCTCCTAATATTAATGTAAAACCTTGTAAAAATGAGATTACTGTGGGATGTGCGACTACAATAGGTAAAAATTATCCATTGAGACTAAAAGTAGCAAATGCTATAGGTAATATGCGTCCTCCTTCTCCTAACACCTAAACGTAGATAGTGTGCTAAATTACCTTGTTGCGCGCGCAGTTCGGTCATGGAGAGTTTTGCAAATAACCCGTTCATTCCTCCAATAGGACAAAGATAGCGACACCAAAACCTTCTTTCAAAGAGAGCGGAAAAAATCATGGCGCCAGCAGTGATAAGTAGCAGTAAGCACCCTGATAAATACGCGGTGTTTCTAAATTCCAAAGTTCTTCCCACAGAAATATAACAGCAAATAAACCATATAGAAACCAACCTCCCCATTTCTCAGCTTTTTCGCGTGGCCACTTTTTAAGTTGCCTTGGAAACAATTTGAGTGAGAGTTTTTGCGTGATTTAACCGTAAATCATGAATTTCTACATTATCTCGGTTGATTGATGTATATGTCCCTGTCTTGATTAAATTATTTATGCTCGGAGAAAGTTCTTTTGGTAGTTCTTGGAGATTATTTAGGACTAAAGTACCATTTTCTAAATATTCTAACAGTCCTGGTTTACCCCCGTACCTACCAAACAAATCGGCGCCACTGATTTGGAGAATACCACAGTTAACTTTAATAATAGGTTCGTGGCGGTAACTTGAGCCATAGTGAATTAGAGCAGCAATATTATCTTTTTCTAAACCAGGTTCACCAAAAATCAACACCGACTCGCGGTTAGTTGTCGCTTCGCGAATTTGCTCACGTAGTTTTTTTGCGTATTTACTGGTGCCAACTATACCACGTTTTGCTTTAGTCACTAAGTATGGACGCAATTCTAACGAACATTCTTGCTCGTAAGATAAAGCAGAAGCTAACTGTGCTAACTCGTCTGCAAGTAATATATTTCCAGCTTGGGCAATTTCTGGATGTTGATTAATTATTTCACGAAACTTGTCCCCTGGTACTACCCATAAATGACATTCACTTAGAGTAGTAACTGTGTATTGAGTATCTTGTTGAAGTAAAAACTCTTTGAGATTAACAACAGTACCAGGAAGTAAACCACAACAAGGCGCCGCATTGTTAGAAGTACTACTTGTTTCAATACGACCTTCTTTAATAATGTACAACGCCTCTGGCTGTGTTCCTTCGTTTACAAGTTGGGTTTGCTCTGGTACAACTTGTTCTTCTATAACTTCGGCGATAGCATCTAATACCGAAGACGATAAAATACCTAAAGCTGTGCGTTCCTGTAACCATATCGCTGTATCAGGAGATATCATAATGCTTTCGCGCGCTGGTGTATCAGAAAAATTATATAACGCGCCCAATACGTCTTTTTGTACTATATTTCATCGATTATCTTTATAAATTGGTGTTTTGGAACTGGATGTAAAAATTATTACTTTATGACTGTATCTGACTATCCCAACTTATGGGCGCCTTTAGTGCTATTAAGTCTGATTATCTTGGCTGCTGTATTTTTCAGCCGTAGTCCTTGATAATTTCCCAGACTCCTACACTTCTACCAACGAATTAACAAATTTCTCCGCTCGGCAGGGTACAATAAATGCCGATTGTCTTGAAAATTAAAATGTTTCATGATTTCCAGTAACGATTTTCGCCCTGGTGTTTCGATTGTATTAGATGGGTCTGTATGGCGAGTGGTAGAGTTTCTCCACGTTAAACCAGGTAAAGGCGCCGCTTTTGTACGGACTAAGCTCAAAAATGCTCAAACTGGTAACACTGTGGAGCGCACTTTCCGCGCTGGTGAAACCGTACCGCAAGCAACCTTAGAAAAAAGCACGATGCAGCACACCTACAAAGAAGGTGATGAGTACGTGTTTATGGATATGGAAACTTACGAAGAAGGTAGATTGACTGCACAACAAATCGGCGATAAAGTCAAGTACCTGAAGGAAGGTATGGAAGCCAATGTTGTTCGTTGGAATGAACAAGTGCTTGATGTTGAACTTCCGAACTCAGTAGTGCTTGAGGTCGTCGAAACTGACCCAGGTGTGAAAGGAGACACTGCTACAGGTGGTAGTAAACCAGCGAAGTTAGAAACAGGTGCCTCGGTAATGGTTCCCTTGTTCATAGCACAAGGAGAACGCATCCGGATTGATACGCGCGAGGATAAATATTTAGGTCGGGAATAAGGTGTGAATCCCGATTCCCTAGTTAATAAAATATTAACCCCGCGCCCGATTCTGAAGATTCTATTTTTAAAAAAGTAGGTATCTGAACATCGCCCCTAATTGCATGAGGTAATAAAAGCTGTGCCATTGGATTTTAGTGAAATTCGCCAATTATTGACAACTATTGCACAAACGGATATTGCAGAAGTAACGCTAAAAAGCGACGACTTTGAGATAACAGTACGTAAAGCTGTTAGCGCTCCTCATCAAATGTTGTCTTTTGGGCAAGCTGGGTTAAGTACATTGGGAAACACGGGATTAGCCACTAGTGCCCCGACACCACAGAGCATAATGCCACCGTCTGTGGTAGAATCTGTTGCTAATCGCGTGGATATTGGGGCAACCGCACCAACAGTAAATCCACCGAGCGTTAGCGACCCCAAACTCGTGGAAGTAACGTCCCCAATGGTAGGAACATTTTATCGTGCGTCCGCACCAGGGGAAGCTCCTTTCATCGAAGTAGGCGGTCGAGTCCGTAAAGGTGATACAGTGTGTATCATCGAAGCCATGAAGCTGATGAATGAAATCGAAGCCGAAATATCTGGCTCAGTGATCGAAATTCTAGTGCAAAATGGCGAACCGGTAGAATATGGTCAACCTTTGGTGCGAATAAATCCCGATTAGGTATTAATCTATATAACGGAGATGTAATTTTCACTCATTTCAGTGTAGTGTTGCGGATCAAACCTGATGAAACAAATGTTGCCTGTACCGCCAGAAGTTGTGCAACAAGTCGCGGAATACTTCAGCCTGCTAAGTGAACCCATGCGGCTGAAGTTGTTGCATCTACTGCGGGATGAAGAAAAATGCGTACAAGAGTTGGTGGAGGCAACACAGACGTCTCAGGCGAATGTCTCAAAACACCTGAAGGTAATGTGGCAAGCCGGAATTCTCAGTCGTCGTAGTGAAGGAACCTGTGCCTACTACCGCGTAGAGGACGAAATGATTTTTGAGCTTTGCAACCGAGTTTGCGACCGTCTCGCGACCAGACTCGAACAGCAAGCCAAAAACTTTCGCGTTTTGAATACAAAATGAAACTTTATGCAATATATAGACCGAACATGTTCGGTCTAATATTTTAAGGTGTATTTTTAAGGCGCTACACCAAGCGTCTCATGTTTCAACACTTCAGGCGCCGCAAATTGTGGGATAACTAGTGTTTTGAGACGAAATTATTCGGCCTTCATGTTTCAAGACCGAACATGTTCGGTCTTGAAACAGATTAAAGCTGGTAATTTTTAGTAAAGCTGTCACGGGTTAAGGGTTGGTCTAATTCCAAACCTTCTCCACCTAAAACATCCAACGGCTTACCGTTTACGTCAATGTAAACTTTAGCTGCTTGGTTTAGGGTTGTGGCAGTATAAACAACTTGCCCGACACGCCCTGTAATGGACGCGCTTCCACCACCACTCGTAAATTCCTTAGATAAATTTACCCGAACACTATCGTTCTCTATTTTGACTCCCAGTAGTTTTGTTCCCGATGGAATTGTGCTACTAGTGTCTCCATCATTTTTTGCGGTCAATAAGCTATTGAACGCAGCTTGTAAAAATTCGCTCTTGTTTTCTCTAGATGCGGATACCTTTACCGGCTGAGGCACTAGTTGTAAATTCTTACCAGTATCCTTAAGTAAATAGATTTCCGCAGTTTGTTCCTTTGGCTGAACTTGTGTTCTAGTATTACTAGGGTTAACTCTTTCTTTGGGAGGATTGACCGGTGTACTATTGTTTGTTGCTTGCCAAGTTATCCAAGCTACACCTCCACTAACAGCCACAACCGCAGCTGATACTGCCGCAATTACACCAGAAGAGATACGGTTATTTTTTTGTTCTCTCATTTTTATTACCTTCCTTGTCGCTTTGAATCATGAGTATAATGACTATCTGCCGCACGAGAGTGGAACTTATAACCTGACATTCAACCATTTTGAAGAAGGTTCAATTCTGACAAAAGCACCTATTTCTAGCTCCGACGCTTTCATATTAAATTTCAAAATTCGCATCACTAAACCGTCAGTTTCCAAGTTACGTAAGTTTAAGCTTTGGTTAAGGTTATTTACTATAACATTTAAGAATCGAGTTGGGACTTGTTCTGAGTTAATGAGCGCAACTGCATTTATTAGCTGAATTTTTCCTGCTTTTACTGTAATTTCTGTTTCTACTGTCACCAGTAATGGCTGATTGCTACCCTCCTCCAGTATTTCTACTTGCAATTTGACACGTTGATTAGCTAGAAATTTGACTCTAGGATTTGCAATACGGTATATAGAGTTACCAACCGTATTGACTGAACCCATAGAAGCAATGTTCAGCTTGCGAACGCGCGATAAGAATGATTCCGACTGTAAAAGCTTATTAACATCGGCTTCGGTAAGAACAACCCTAAAACCAGCTTGCAAAGGCTGCGACAATAAAGGTCGTTTACCACTTCTTTGACGATTAAATTCTATAGCGTCGGTTTCTAACTCCAACGTAGCAATGCGAAAGTCCTGGCGCCTTAATTGTAGCGAACGTCCAGCAATTCTGACTCGATTAACTTTTCCTTGTAACAATTGATGCGTTGGTGCATTGTCCACACGCACTTCTAATTGTCCAGAAGTAAATTGCGAGCGAATAGCTTTTTCTGCGGAGCGGTCAACAACAAGTCCAACAGGAGTTAATAAACCGAGTAACCCAGATAGAAGTATAGTCAAAAATTCCATATCCAGTGAAAACGTGCTTTTTATTACATATAGCCGACCGTATAGTAGCACTAATAATTAAAATATCAACTTGAGACGAGGGATGTATAATACTTCATTGTGTTTAAGCTTGATTCCGAATAAAGCTGCAAACCCGCAAAAATTATCTCTCTTGTGGAGCGGGCATCCCGGAGCGCCCATAAAAAATTTCCAGCCCATCACAAATTTTAGAGCATAAACAATCATAAGTTTTACTGGGACGGGCAAGGATGCGAATGCCACTAAGAAAACCCTAATAGAGGCTGACACGGGGACGCGGAGACGGGGAGACGCGG
>NZ_JBXXZH010000181.1:0-19549 GCF_059640475.1 Calothrix sp. CBUCES-K 9914 | reverse complement strand
GCTAACCATCTTGACAAATCCGATTTGAGAGGGAATGAAACAGCCCTGCCTTATTAAGGGGGGCAAAAATTATTTTTTAAAATTAAGCAAAAAATCTTGTTCTTTTTAAAATTAAGCAAAAAATCTTGTTCCCCCCTTATTAAGGGGGGTTAGGGGGGATCAAACCTATAACATCAATTACCCAGGTTGATTCACTCCTTCATAATCAATGCTATCAACAATATCTAACTTTTCTACCGCGCGTATTTGAGCAGGGGTTAAATCACCGTATACCGTAGGACTAGAGTTATCACCAGTTACACTAAATCCTAATTCTTCAATTTTGTTAATTGCCTCATTAACAATCTGTTCGTTTTGCAATGCTTGCTGCTGTGTATCTATATTAGTTAGAATTGGCGCCTGTACCTCTTTCCTTACTACTTTTAATGTAATTACTACAGAGATTTGGTCGTTTGGTTTAGAAGAAGAAAGTTTTTTAAATAAACCTTGTGATAGTTTTCCATATCTAGATACATAAGCAGTTCTATCTTGTTGGGCTAACTTTTCTATATTCATTTCTTGTCCATTAGCATCGACTGTGATGTCAAATATTTTGCCGTTACGTTTATCAACAACAACAAACCCAAATCCACTTTTACCAATAGTCCGAAAAGTTGGTTGGAAAGTATAGACAATTTCTAATTTGTCAATAGGAGTACTAACTTTTTTAGATAATTTCTCTAGTGCTGCTTGTTGAATTGATGGCTTAATATTACTTAAATCTGGTGCTTGCTGTGTTTGTAGTGCTAGTGCGCGCGCATTAAAGTGCGTGCCGCTTGATAGGATAAGTAATAATAAACAAGCAGTTGACAGCTTACTTGAGTTCATTGAAGTAAAGCATTATGTTGGGATTAGCTACAGACGTTTACGATACCGTCCTCTGTTCCCACTCATATTTAAATGATAAAGATTATTAAAAATTTATTATAAAAATCCTGAAAGTTAATTGCAATAGTGAATAAGTAAATAGCGCAGGCGCCTTCAGAGGTTATCTACAACGCAAATATTTATAACTAATATAACGTAATTATTATACAGATGCAAAATATCGCAGATACTGCCTATCTGGTAGCGATGTATCGTGCTTTGGAAAGCGAACGTGCGGATGCTTTATTTGATGACCCTTACGCGCGAACCTTAGCGGGGGGGGAAAGGAGCGATGCTGGTAGAGGTGCTTGGAGAAAAGGAAAAAATCACCAGTGTAATAGCGCTTCGTACTCGTCTTATCGATGAACAAATTGAAAAGTTAGTTCAGTCTAGAAAGATTGATACAGTGTTAAACTTAGCGGCAGGACTAGATACTCGTCCTTATCGATTAAATCTTCCTTCATCGCTACGTTGGATTGAAGTTGATTTTCCAGAAATTATAACAGAAAAGGAGCAAAAACTTCTAGGGGCTACACCTGTGTGTACTTTGGAGCGAATTAAGTTAGATATTACAGATACTGTTTTAAGAAAACCTCTATTTGCTGAGATTACCAAAAACTGTAAGCAAGCACTTGTAATTACTGAAGGACTTCTTTCTTATTTACCAGAACCACAAGTAGCATCTATTGCTGCTGATATTTATGAGCAATCAAAGTTGAACTGGTGGTTATTTGAATTAGAATCAGGAGACACTTTGGATAATTATGAACAAATCTACGCGCGAAGAATATTTGACCAATATTTTGCAAGTGGAAATAAGACTTTGTTATTTGCTCCAATAGAAGGAACAAGCTTTTTCCAGAGATACGGTTGGAAAGTCGCAGAGTCACTATCTGTATGGAAAGAACTACGGCGCCTCAAGCGACAAGTAAAATTAGCTTGGT
This sequence comes from Calothrix sp. CBUCES-K 9914, assembly GCF_059640475.1. Taxonomy (NCBI): domain Bacteria; kingdom Bacillati; phylum Cyanobacteriota; class Cyanophyceae; order Nostocales; family Calotrichaceae; genus Calothrix; species Calothrix sp. CBUCES-K 9914. Next base: position 17,699 of record NZ_JBXXZH010000181.1, on the reverse strand, counting down.
TAATAGAAGCGGTAATGAGCAAGTTAAATCAGGCATACTGGGAAAAACAACAACAGCAGAGTAGTATTGTACTGCTTTGCCGAAACGCACGATTCAGTATACCCTAACTTTCTTCAGGATGAACACCGTTACCGAAGGCGCTTTTTTCACGCTTCAAACTTTCTTCGAGAGCTTGAATTTGTTCGCGTCGTGCCTCCAATTCTAACGAACGACGTGCTAAATCTTGATTTTGTAAAGTTAAATTTTGGCGCCATTGTTCCGCGCGTTCTTTTTCTTTCGTCAAATAATCTGGAGTAATACCAGTTGAAAGATAAGTACTTACCAAAGAAAGTACCCAGTTTGTAGCATCTTCGAGACGTTCGATATCACCCGTAGGTGAAAGTTCAACTAAAACCAGTAGTCTTTCAGTTAGTACACTACTCTTTCCCAAAAGAATAAACGCTTCTTCAGGAATAGTAGCCCACGTATTCTCAGCTTCTTTACGTGCCAGCAAACGTAACTGGTATTGTTCAAGAAAATCGTTTTTATGTACTTGAGCTAGATACAACATAAGTAATGAGTTGTGAGTGCTGAGTGCTGAGTGCTGAGTTTTGAGTATTATACTCAGCACTTTCTACTCAGCACTTTTTTATTGTGATAACTTCTGAATGCGGTCGCGTAAAATTTGTGCTTGTTTTTCGGCTTCTGCTAAGTTATCGCGTACACCTTGAATAACTTCACCAGAAGCGTTATTGACAAAGCCTGAGTTACTAAGTCTAGCAGAAAGAGACTTGATATCGTTTTCGATTTTTTCAAGTTTTCTCTGGAGTTTGGCACAGAAAGCAGCAATATCAACGACTCCAGTTAACGGTAAAATAACTTGTACAGTACCGAAAACACTGGCAATTGCTTTTTCTTCTTGGTTAGATTCAGATTGTACCTCCCCAGCCTCAATACTCAAACTCTCAACTTTTGCCAAATCCTTAATATATACTTCTCCAGCAGCTACAACTTCCCGCTCCCTACTACTATCAGATTGCAAATTAATTGCTACCTTCGCACCTGGTTTAACATCAGCTTCCGCGCGTAAATTCCGAATAGTCCGAATCACACCAAGTAATAAATCAAACTCTTCTTCTAACGCTACATCAATTTGACTTTCATCAACTTCAGGGTAACGCTGTAACGATAAACTTTGCTTAGAGTCGGCGCCTTGTTGAGTCAGGGTATGCCAAATTTCCTCAGTAATATGAGGCATATAAGGATGTAGTAACTTCAAAATGCCTTCCAAAACATAACTAAGTGTTTGCTGTGCAGCTTTCCGCGAACTTGGGTCTGCATCACTTTGCAACCTAGATTTTACAAGTTCTATATACTGGTCGCAGAAATCACCCCAAATAAATTCGTAAAGTCCTTTTGCAGCTTCACCCAAACCATAATTATCAATGTAATTACTAGTTTGTTTAATAACTTGGTTATACCGTGAAAGTATCCATTTATCGCTAAGTTCAATTGGTTGAGGAACTCCTAAGTGTGAAGGAGTTTGTTCATCCAAGTTCATCATTACGAACCGCGAAGCATTCCATAACTTGTTGGCAAAATTACGCGAAGCTTCAAACGACTGTGATTCATTTTTCTTACGGTCGTAGTCTAAACGAATATCTTGTCCGGCACCTGCAACTTCTTTTATTAAGGTATATCGTAGTGCGTCTGTACCATATTTGTCGATAAGTAGTAGCGGGTCGATACCATTTCCCGCTGACTTGGACATTTTCTTACCCTTCTCATCGAGAACTAACCCGTGGATGTAAACATCTTGAAATGGCATTTGACCAGTAAAATGCCCAGCCATCATAGTCATTCTAGCTACCCAGAAAAATATGATGTCAAAGCCAGTTACCAAAACGCTAGTAGGGTAATACTTAGCTAAGTCAGGAGTTTGTTCAGGCCAACCCATTGTAGAAAACGGCCACAACCCGGAAGAAAACCATGTATCTAATACATCTGGGTCACGTTCGAGTTTTACATCTTCGCCAAATTGTTGTTTGGCTTTTTCTAGTGCTTCTTCTTCGTTTTTAGCAACAACAAAGGGAGTTGTATCTGTAATTTCTCCACTTGTTTCGTTAACTGCATACCAAGCGGGAATTTGATGACCCCACCATAACTGGCGAGATATACACCAATCTTCAAGCTTAACCAACCAGTCACGATAAACTTTACTCCAACGCTGCGGTACAAAGTTTGGAGAATTTTGGTTATCAAGGCAAGAGAGCGCATTATCTGCTAAAGGGCGAATTTTAACAAACCACTGGGTTGAAAGTAATGGTTCAACAGGTACTTTGCCTCTCTCACTATAAGGAACCGTATGTTTGTAATCTTCAACTTTAACTAAAACACCTAGTTCTTCGAGCTTTGCAACAACATTCTTACGCGCGACAAAACGGTCTTGCCCTTGGAATTCCCCAGCATTTTCATTCAGGGCGCCGTTCTTGTTCATAATATTGATAAACGGCAAATTGTGACGTTTACCCATTTGAAAGTCATTCGGGTCATGGGCTGGTGTAACTTTAACGCAACCTGTTCCGAAGGTTGGGTCAACTAATTCATCGGCAATTATTGGAATTTCTCGATTCATTATTGGCAAAGTTAAAGTTTTGCCAATGAAATCTTTATAACGTTCATCGTTTGGGTTGACCGCAACTGCCGTATCACCCAACATTGTTTCGGGACGAGTTGTGGCAACTTCAACAAAACCGGAACCATCAGAGAGGGGGTAACGAAAATGCCAAAGGTTGCCGTTAACTTCTTTTTGGTCAACTTCTAAATCTGAAACCGCTGATTGAGATTCAGGACACCAGTTTACTAAATACTCGCCTCTATATATTAGTCCTTCATCATAAAGTTTAACGAAAGCTTCCAATACAGCTTTCGATAAACCCTCATCTAAAGTGAACCGTTCGCGCGTCCAGTCCACCGACACACCCAACCGTCGCAACTGATTTACAATAGTACCTCCAGACTCAACCTTCCACTGCCAAGCCTTTTCGAGAAACTTTTCGCGTCCCAAGTCGTAACGAGTTTTGCCTTCTGCTTTGAGTTGCTTTTCAAGAATAGCCTGTACTGCAATACTCGCATGGTCAGTACCTGGAAGATATAAGGCGTTTTTGCCCTTCATCCGATGGTAGCGAACTAAGGTATCGATAAGGGAGTTATCAAAAGCGTGTCCCATATGCAAACTACCTGTAACGTTTGGAGGAGGTATAACGATACAGTACGGTTCGGTTTGGTTGTTAGGGTCAGCTTTATATATATGGTTATCTTCCCAAAACTGCTGCCATTTGGATTCAGCGGCTTTTGGGTCGTAAACGCTAGGGAGGTTGGTGTTTGATAGTGTTGCGGTCATTCTGGGAATAATTAAGTGTGGAAGGACTGTTTATAAATGTTAGGTCTTTTATAAATTCTGCCACATGGTAACAAGAGTGTCGCACAATCGATTATCCCGTAGGATAGGCGTCTCGCCTGTCCGTCAAATATGAGGGAAACTTATATCTTGAACCTACACCCTATAAGGGTGAGACTATACGAACAAAGCCTGCCTACGCAGGCTAAAATTGTTTATTTTTCGTTTTATTGATAAAGATGTATGTTTATTGAAATAAAAAAATTAAGTATTAATACGTTGGTGCATTCCGGTGAGGAAAGAGCGAAATTTGGTTCTCCAAAACTGTAGTTACTTTAGTTACTACTTTTAAGCTTTGTAGTTTTACTTATAAACTTAACTTTAAAATCCAATGAAACTTAAACCTAGCTTATTAAAACTTATTGTCGCGTTAATGACAATTTCCTTACTAGCTTCTTGTGCATCAACTCCCGAAACAAGTCAGGAATGTAACAAAAGCGCGCAAACAGCACAAGGACAACCTAACCAACAAGTTAACAACTGTCCACCAAGTTCGAGTAGTGGTAGTGGTAGTGGTAGTCGAAGCTACTATGGTGGTGATTCTAGCAGGGTTGGAAGTGGCGCCAGTGATGGTGGCAGTCATTCTACAGTTGGGCGCAGTGGTTTCGGTAGCTTCGGACAAGGCGGACATGGAGGGGGCTAATAGTCTATGTCAGTAGAGATTTTACCTTATTAGGCGCAGAGGGCACAGAGATACTAGAGGACGATGTATTTAAGATTGGCGCCAACCGAATCAAAGATCAGTTTTTAGCCGTTTTGTCCCATGAGTTGCGCTCGCCTCTCAATCCCATTTTGGGTTAGACTCGATTATTACAGAACGGCAAACTCGATGCTGCTCGCCAAAAAGAAGCCCTAAGCGTGCATCACGGTAACATAACGGTAACATATTAGTTATGGTCGCATACTTCAAAAAACTACGCTACCAAACTTCAAGATTCGATAATTTACTCTTATTTTCTGCTCAAGTTGAACTCATGCAAACACTCTCAAAGCTTATTTAACCTTCATTATATAGTTTTTGAGTACTAATGGGTATCTTGTGCATCAAAACTTGATAGGGAGGTGGCTAAGGTCAAGCAGCATCACATACCTTTAAATCCCATAGCTGCTTCTACTTGTTGTTGTGCTGAAGTAGAAATCATTTTGGAAGACCCAGTTTTAAGAGAAGCTTGACGCCGAATTCCAATTTCGCCTAACAAGATGCCAACTAAAATCAAACTACCACCAATATAATGAGCCATAGTCGGCGCCTCGCCCAAAATGAAATAAGCTGCTAAAATGCCTACGAGTGGAGTAAACGAGCTAATTAAAGAAGCTACTGATACGCTGGAAGCTCTCAAGCCTTTAATCCAAAATGACTGACCTAGAACTACAATTACAAAACCATATACCAACATCCACTGCCAGAGAAAAGACGAAAATACATCTATAAAATGGTCGCGACCATAAAGTATTAAAGCAAAAAAGAAAAATATTATTGTTCCTAAACCTGTACGGAATATGCTATAGATTCCCAGAGGAATTTTGGAAAGATGTTGTTTGCCAATAATAGTGGAAACAGCTAAAGCCATAGCTCCTATTGCTGTCAATATTTCTCCAGCACCTATACGAAAACCTCCCATGTTCATCATCGCTGGTTCTGGAGGTTGAAGAATAATGGTTAAGGTGACACCAATAAAGGCAGTAACTGCTCCTACAGTTTCCCAAATGTTGACTCGTTGCTTCAATAACCAAACTGATAAAGCTAGTGTTAAAGGTGGTTCTAGGCGCCCAACAAGAACAACATTATTAACATTAGTTAACGCCAATGCTTGAAAGATTAAAGCAGGTGCGATAGCTCCCGATAATATTGCAACTTTTGTCAAATTTAACCAGTTCTTTCTTGATAGTTTTCTTAATGTCGCTTTGTTCCACTGGCGCCTGTAAATCGGGGTTAGAATTACTAAAGCGCATATGTTACCGACAAATAAAACATTACATAGAGAAATTGGATTACGAGCATCTATAAAATGTTGGGCGCCAATTTCTGTTAACTTCCGAGTAATAGCGCTAGATGCTCCAAAAATTAAAATTGCTAGCCAGAGATAAATTTGTCCCGGAATTTTGCGATGTCTAACAGCCATAATAAACTTGTCGTAGTAATTACTTACTCCCATTAAATGTCTAGTACTACGCTTGAACTCCCCGGTTGAGAAATACAAATCAAAACTGAAGCCTCATCAATTTCTGCACTTGGTTCTTCTAGATAATTAACCTCACCCTCACGAATTTTACACATACAAGTACCGCAAACTCCTACACGACAACTAAAAGGAGGATTAATATTATTAGCTTCTGCAAATTCTAAAATACTGCCATCTCCTTCTTTCCAGTTTAGAGTTTTACCAGATTTTGCAAAGACAATCTCAGCTTCTTCGACTTTCTCCTCTACTGTTGTAGTAGGTGCTTGTGTATTGGATGCAACTTTAATCGTGCCGAAAGATTCAAAGAAAACCTTACTGCTAGGTACTCCTGATTCCTTAAGTCCTTCCATAATGGATTCCATAAAAGCTGGAGAACCACATAGGAAATATTCAGCTTCTTGGTTAACTAAGTGTTTAATTAAAGCCGCATCAACATAACCAACACTATGGTATTTACCTTCATCTTCAGTAGTTGGACGACTGTATCTAAAATGTAGATTCAAGTTAGGGTTTTGTTGAGAAATTGCCATAATTTCATCATGAAAAGCGTGAAATTTACCATCTCTGGCGCCATGTAAAAACCAAATTAGCCGATTAGGATTAAGACGAGTAATAGCTTTTGCCATACTAATCATAGGAGTAATTCCCACACCGTTACTAATTAGCACAGCAGGAATTGACTTTTGCACATCTAAAACAAACTTACCATTTGGTGGTTTTGCCTGAATTATTGAACCTTCGTAAATATAATCATGCATAAAATTAGATGCTATACCAGGTAATACATCTAAATTTTGAGGCGCCAGTTCCCGTTTAACTGAAAGACGATAATATTCACAAGGTTCAGAGTAATCAGAAAGCGAATAGGTGCGAATTACAGGTTTATCTTGTCCGGTAACATCAAGCTTTATTGTTAAAAACTGACCCGGTTGAAAGTTAGGAATTTCTCTTTCATCTTGAGGTTTTAAGTAAAAAGATGTGATTTCCTCGCTTTCTTTTACTTTGCGAACAACTACAAAATTAAGCCAATCTTTCCAGATATTAGTACTATTAGAGATTGGTTGACTGTTACTGAGGTCTTGGACTAATTGTTGCCTACTTCCCTTACTTGTGTATACTAAACCAAAAACGGTGCCAACACCTGCACCAAACAATGATGAATATACCCCAAACCGATAGTCAGATTTACCTTTGGGATTTGTTACACCAATTAGTACAGCAGTTGTTAAAGTTACTACAGAGAATGTTGTAGCCGCTACTGTTAAACTTCTAAGTAATGGATTCTTTATTTTTCCGAAATTTTCTAGCATGATTGTTTCCTAGCAATCCAAAATTAATATCAAGTATTGTTTAACTTGGCAGCACCAAATGTAGCATTAAACTTCCGGCACCAAATAGCGGCAGATTTGTAATTTGCTAAATTTATGTTATTAGGAATAGCATATGATTGGGCGCCGCTAAATTTTTGTAAGCGACCAAGAATAACGTAATCCCCTTTTTTTAAGGAATAGGACGGTGGTTTAGTTGAACTAATTACATTATCTGAACGATGCAAAATTACAACTAAATCTGGCCCTGAGTCGGAAGTTTTGAATGACTGGTCAAGGGTTAGAAAGGAATTACCGTTATTGGTTGTAATGCTTACTGTACCTTGAGTTGTATGTTCTCCAGAAACAAAAGTACCAAGTGCAGCAGTTTGTTTAGATTGTGCAGACTGAACTACAGGGTTATTTTGAGGGTTTATAGCAACATTAGTTCCAGCCCCATTAACTTGTTTTGCACAGCTTGCTATTATCAGCGATGCAAGACTCAGCATTAAAAAACTTTTCAATTTCATGACAAAATATTCCTTAATACAACATCAGTTAGTAATACAGCTTTTGCTGTAGCTTTAACTAACTTAATTGTTGCTTAAGCTATCCAATTAAAAGTTATAAGGTTCTAAATATTTCAGTTTAGAAAGCTGAGATTTGCCTTAGAAGCTTCTTATTGTTTTCTCAGCTAATTTTAATCTTTTCAGTATCTTAGGTATTTATCAATATTTTTTTAGGCAAAATTATGTATAACGGGCAGATTAAAAAAGGTAATGGTAGTTTTTAACACCAGCTAATCTTGTTCTCAGCAAAAACTCAGGAATTCAGCCAATACTAGTAAACATCGAAGACAGGCGATTTTATTTATAAGGATTGATCAAAATGAACCTCAAAACTATTGTAACTACTGCTGCTCTAACTGGTTTAGTCACAATTGGCGGCGCCTCACTTAATGTAGTTAACTTACAGGCGAGTCAAGCGGTAGCAAAAGAAACAAGCACAATGATGTCATCTACTCAGCGTTATGCTCAAGCAGAAGCAATGAAAGATGTTACTGGCTTAACTGCTGCTCAAAAAATTGATATGCTGACTAAGCATAAAGGCGTATTTGGTAGTGGTGATGAACTCCGTCGTTACTTTTTTGGTGATTTAGAACCAATTGCTGTTCAACCTGGTGGTGCAGGTATGGTTGTCAACCTTTACAACAAAGCTAATAATACTACATTTTCTTATTGTGCAACTTACGATGTAGTTGTTGCAGTTAAGAAAGGCAGAATTACTGCTTTTTCTCCAAGCGAAGTCAAATAATGAGTAGCTAATCTTTCGGGTTAAAATCAGGTAATAAGATACCCGACTTCTTGAAGAAGTCGGGTATCTAAGTTGAGGAAATTATGACAGCACATATTCTTTTAGTAGAAGATGATGTAAAGCTAGCTCGATTTGTCGAGTTAGAATTAACTAGCGAAGGTTATAAGGTTAGTGTTGCTAACGATGGAATGACAGGAATTACCTTAGCACGGGAGTCGGCGCCAGATTTAGCGATTTTAGACTGGATGGTTCCTGGTTTAACTGGAGTAGAACTTTGCCGTCGTCTACGCGCGACGGGGAGTAAAATTCCAGTTATTCTGCTGACCGCAAAAGATGAAGTTAATGACCGTGTAACTGGTTTGGATGCTGGCGCCGATGATTATGTCGTTAAACCATTTAGTATTGAGGAGTTATTAGCAAGAGTCCGCGCGCATCTACGTCGCACTACTGAAGATAGTTCGGATATATTACAATTTGAAGATTTAAAATTAAACCGTCGCACTCGTGAAGTATTTAGGGGTACACGAACAATAGAACTAACTGCCAAAGAGTTTGATTTACTTGAGTATTTAATGAGTTACCCCCGTCAAGTATTTACCAGAGACCAAATTTTAGAAAAAGTTTGGGGTTATGATTTTGTTGGAGACTCCAATATTATAGAAGTCTATGTTCGCTATGTCCGTTTGAAGTTGGAAGCAAACAATGAAAAACGCTTAATTCAAACAGTACGGGGTATCGGGTATGCATTACGCGATAATTAATACTGTAACTTTTATTACAATGTAACAATTATTAATTATTGGCGCTCCTTAAATCTGTAGGGTGCGTGACGCTATAACAATTTTGCTTCATTGCAAATAATCTAGTAGCGTCACGCACCACTTTAATGTAAAACAATATAAGATAGGTATTTTTTTACTCAGGTATATCATGTCTAATGACTTCTACTGGCGGCAAAGGCGGGCAATAGAGGTTTTATCGTCGCTTAGTTATCGAAATGGCGAATTGAGCGAATATTTAAAAGAGATAGCTTGTGGTGTAAATGAGTTAATCAGTATTGATTGGTCTGTTGTAACTATTTGTCAACAAGGTTTTGGCAAGGTACTGGCTAGTAGTATAGATTTAGGTAAAGAATTTGGTACTTATTCTGTACATGGTCAATTATCTGGAACAGTTATAGAAACTGGACGCAGTTTAATCATCGAAGATACTAAGTGCTGTACAGAATATGGTCAACCTCCATCTGGTTATCAAGCTTATTTAGGAATACCATTACGTACATCCCAAAATGAAATTATTGGAACAATTTGCTCATTTCATAAAGAACCGCGCGCTTTTTCCACTTCAGAAGTTAATATAGTAGAATTATTTGCAGAACGTGCCGCAACAGCAATAGATAATTATCATCTTTATAAACAACAGCAGCAATTCAATGAATTGTTAGAAGCTCAAGTCGCGCAGAGAACCGAAGAATTAAAAGCAGCGCAAGCTCAACTAGTTGAACAAGAACGTCTTGCGGCAATTGGTGAATTTGCTGCTTGTATTATCCATGAAATTCGTAACCCTTTGACAACAATGAAAATGGGGTTGAATTATTTTAATAAACTCGATTTAACTGATGCAGCAAAATTAAGATTATCCTTAGCGCTAGATGAAGGTAGTCGTTTAGAAAGATTATTACAAGAAATATTACTTTATGCCAAACCCCAAGCTTTACAATTGGCGCCTATTCATCTTAACGAATTCGTTACAAGTATTATAGAGTTTCTGGATATGCCAGAGGCAGAGGGAAAATATATCAAGTTTATTCCTGCAAGTACAGATATTCAAGTGGTGGGAGATAAAGACAAGTTAAAACAAGTATTAATAAATATAATCCGTAATGCTTATGAAGCTGTAGCAGTAGGAGATACTATTAAGTTGGATATAGTATCAAATATTAATAAAGTTATAATCAATGTGTACAATGGTGGCGCCATAATAGCACCAGAGGTTTTATCTAAATTAACTCAGCCATTTTATTCAACAAAACCTTCTGGTACAGGACTGGGACTTGCAATAACTAAACGTATTGTTGAAGCACACGGTGGAAAGTTAGTAATTACATCTAATGCAGAACAAGGAACAACCGTAAGTATAATATTACTTAATTCTAATTTATAAACTCTTTTCTTTCTTTCTTTTCTTTGCGTCCTTTGCGTCCTTTGCGGTTCGTTACATAAACAAACATCATTGTTACGAATCATTAATAGTCAGTACATCAGCAAGGTAAAATAACTGTAAACACACTTCCTTGATTTATTTTAGAACTGACCATAACTGTACCACCCATACTTTCTATAAAACTTTTAACAATTGATAAACCTAAACCAGTACCACCACTTGAAGAGCGCGCGTCATCAACACGATAAAATCTATCAAAAATTCGAGATTGGTGTTGTAAGGGAATACCGTAGCCATTATCAAAGACTTCGATTATTCCTTCGTTTTTGATTTGCTTTAATTTTATAATTATAGGTGTATCTTGGTTAGAATATTTAATTGCATTGTCAATCAAGTTGAGTAATACCTTTTCAAGCTTGCTGCTATCTGCTTTTACGGTAATTGGATAAGTAGGCGCCTCAATTTGAATTTGTCTATTACTATTTTTATATGCCATCTCCACAACTTCGGAAACGATATCATTTAACACGCAAGGTTGAATATGAAAATTTCCATATCTACTATCTATTCTAACTAAGTCGAGTAAATCTTGTAATATATGAATGGTACGCTCTGCTTCAGATGCTGCTGTTTGCAAAGCTTCTTTCTGAATTTCGGTTAAATTTTGTTGCCTTCTTAATACGCTTTGTAAATATCCATATACAACAGTTAATGGTGTTCGCAGTTCATGAGAAATATTACTTGTAAATTGTCGTTCTTTTTCCCAAGCTTGAGATAATCGAGACAACATCATATTAACAGTTTGCGCGAGTTCCTTTACCTCAGTCGGCGCCTGAGCAAGGTGTAATTTATATGAGTCTAAATCTTCTGCTTGAATAACTGCGGTCATTTGGCTAATTTGCCGTAGAGATTGGAGAGAGTTTTTAATGTAAAATGCAATTGTCGCTGATATTACCAAAATTACTACAACTCCAGCAACACTTACATTATGCAGTAATGTGACAAACATAGTTTGGTCGCGGGTAATATCTTTTGCTATAGAAATTTCTCCTAATAACTTACCATTGATTTGTAATTTTTCACCGCACAAAACAAAATAATGTCCTTTAACTGCGTAAATTTGTGCTTTGTCAGGCATTTCTGTGAGAGAAATTAAGTCAGCTATTTTAGAGCCAGATACAGGATTTAAATTATTTGATTTAGCTAGTATTTGATTTGTATCTTGACTTTTTGCCCATAATAAAGTGTCATTTTCCGTGCGATTGTCAATTGCTTTTTGTAACGCAGTCTCAATTGGTAACATCTCGCTGTAAACTTCGACATCGCGCGGTAAACGTGAAGCAATTTCCTGAATATTTCGCTTATGACTATCGATTAAAATTTGTTGCATTTTCCAACCAGTCCAACTAGCAAGACCAGTTAATCCAAAAGCTGAAACTATAATAATACCGATAGTCAAGCGAAATTGTAATGAAAAAGGGTCAATTTTAGCAAATAATCTGTTAAATCTACTCACTTTTTTAATTCCGGTTGAGATATGGGACAAGTTTTATTTACAAAATCACACTTATAAATATAAGGTTCTTGCCAACTTAAAGGAATTTCTAATAAATCTCGTGTGCCAGTCATTGCTTGTCCCATAAATAATAATAAAGCAACGCAATTTAAAATCGTGTGAATTAGGCGCCAACGATGTGATTTATCTTTATAAATTTCGGGTACAATAGCTAAAGAAAAAATCATTAGCATTGCGGCAGTCATACCAATATAGTAATGCGACCAAAACCACTCGTTATCACGGCGATACACTCCGTCTTGAAATCCTAAAATTATCAAACCTGCACCTGTAAGAGTTGCAAACACAGACCGCCATAGCTTAGTTTTAGCACGGTAGAGAAATACTAAAGATATAATAGTCGCCACAAACATCAACAAAATAAAAATTACCTGAAACGGCGCCTTGCTCCAAACTTGATTCGTGATAATACTTTTACCGATTGGATAACCTAATCCTATCAAAGTTAATCCGACGATGGCACCTGTTAGCCAACTCCCCAACTGTTTATGTTCGACACCAACCGAAGCAGGAATTTTGCTCTTACCCGCAATTTTACTCTGTAAACGACGCTGACGTGTTGACCAGGCAAAGTTAACTACAATGCCAAGTAAGGGAAAAACAAAGAAAATTGCTATAAAAGGATGAACAAGTCCTAAAAAATCTACTAAGTTCATATAACCACCTTTTGACGTGTCCTTGTTTTCGATAACAACAATCATCAATGATGTTACCAAGAGCTAAATTATATATAGCTGAGAATTTATATAAATTTAGACATATTTTTTCTTAGCTCTTTCTCAGCTTATTCTCATCTTGATCTCCTGTATTGTGGAATGGGCATCCTTGCCCGTTCGTAATTGTAAACTCTATGCTAATAGCACAAGTCCTCTACAAGAGGACTTAATCTCTATCTGTTAAAGACGCTTGAGCGGTTGTATGGTGCTTTAACTGCAACAATTCTGTAGGATTATTCTCATTCTCAAAAATGTAATATCATCTAAACTCTCAACAGCAAGTTCTAACTCTTCATTATTGGTTAAAATTAAATACAAGGCATAACGTGCCTGGAAAAGATACCCAAGCGCCTGTGAACCTGCCGAAAACCCTGTACTCATATCCCCTAACTTCCTCGACGCACGTTTATTTACTAGCCAAGCCAATTTGTTTACCTACAGGCAAAGATGCCTCTGACGCTAAAATTTATCAAGAAAAAGATGTACAACAAGCTATAAAAGAAGTAGAGGAAAAACAACAGGAGAAACAGCAAGAAGATGAGTCAATTTAAGTATCAGATGCTTATTCAATGGTCAGAAGAAGATAACTGCTTTTTGGTAGGGTTTCCTGATTTTTCTGGACAACGTTGGCGGACTCATGGTGATACTTATGAAGAAGCTGTGACAAATGGCATTGAAGCTTTGGAGTCTTTAATTATAGCTTATAAGGCAACAGGTGAACCACTTCCAGAACCAACGGTTAATAAAGCCGCTTAACAGCAATAAGTTTCAAACCAGAAAAAGCTTATAACTAGTTATAGGGTAATGTGTTGGCGCCGTATAATGAATTCCGAAGAGTGCAAGTGTACCGTAGAGAAATCTTTAGATGCTAATATCTCGCATATCTAAGTAAAAACTACATACTTGCTCACGTAAAGTCGTAAAAGTAACAACTATTATTAGTCCTCTTATAGAGGACTTTTGCTATTAGCATGGGAACTTACAGTCCCATGCGGCTAGAAACGTAGTCTAAATTAGTATTTTTTGGTAGAAATTCCATGATTATATAATATGCTCTGTTGAAAAATGTTGACTGAAAATATTTTATAAAGGCTAGCTTCATTAAAAACTATTGGCTACAATCAAAGCAAGCTTGGTAATAAACTTGTTATGATAGCCATTCCTCAACAACCGCAAAAAATGACCGTCGAGGAATACCTCGAATGGGAACTTCAGCAAGATGTTCGCTATGAATATGTTAACGGCGAAGTCTTTGCTATGACGGGTGGTACAATCCCCCATAATGATATTGCACTTAACCTTTACAGTGCCCTACGCCCTCATCTACGTTCTAGAGGTTGTCGGGTAAATGTGTCAGATGTGAAAGTACAAGTTAGTACCAAGAGTCCTTACTATTACCCTGATGTTATCGTTAGTTGTGACCCTCAAGACCTAAACGCGCGTAAATTTATTCAAAGTCCTAAAATAATTGCGGAAGTTCTCTCCCCTGGTACAAGCGCAAAAGATAGGGGTGAGAAATTTATCAATTACTTAAAAATGCCCAGTTTACAAGAGTATATTCTAATTGACTCTGAACAAGTTGCCGTTGAGCGCTATTGTCGAGGAGAAGGCAGAATGTGGCTTTATTATCCTTACACTGCTGGAGACACTATTACTTTATCGAGCATTGAGTTGGAGTTTCCTATCGAAATACTGTATGAAGGTGTTGTATTTGAAATAGAAGAGTAAAAGCATCTCCTATGCGTACAGATATTTTCAATAGTCCTCAACGTCGGCGCCTGTTTCAATCTATGAAGATGGGATGGTATGATGTGTGTCCCATCGAAGAAGGAACGGGTATACCTCTGAGTGAGCAAACGGTTCCATATGCGCTTTACCATTGCCACCAGGTTTCGCAGCAAACGATTAATGAAATTAGGCAAGCGTCTGTTGCTGTAGGTAAGGTACTAATGCAAAGTTGGGATATTATTAGGAATCTTGATAAAGAAACGCTGTTAGATTATGGTTTTCCTGAAGAAAGTATTAACCTAGTTAAGTTTGATAGTTTACCACCATTTTGTATGCGCCTTGATTGGTGCTGGAATGAAGCTAAGGGTATTAAGCAAGTTATTGAAACGAATCCTCAAACCCCAAGTTTCTGGTTTGAATGTACTGAAGGTAATACGAAAGTAGCTGAACATTTTGGTTTGAAGGCGCCAGTATTTAATACGCAACAAATATTAAGTTTATCTTTAAACCAGCAAATTGAACGCGCGGCTAAGTATTTGAAAAAATCTCATACAGATTGTAATGTCACATTTACTGCATTGAATAATGCCGAAGATTTAGGTACGATGCGCTGGTTAAGTAGCCATTATCACCATCAATCTACTGTTTTGCCGATTGAGTTTTTACGTATTAAAGATGGTAAGTATCTGTTTGATTCTAGAACGGGTAAGCCTATTAATGTTTTGTTTATGTGGTATCCTGTGGAATGGGCGATTAATGATGTTGATGAGAATGGGAATAAGTTGTGGGCAGGATTGGAAGAACTTATTTTAAAGAAGAAAATAGTAATTGTTAATTTTGGCTCGGCTTTTGCTTTACAGCCTAAAAGTATTTTTGCTCTAATTTATGATTTGGGTTTGGAGTATTTGAGTTCAGAGAATGCTGAGACTGTTATTAATTATTTTCCTAGAACTTCGTTGAGTCAGCAAGACATTGGTGATACGTATTTTGCTAAACCTATTTTGGGACGCGAAGGTGAGGGTGGATTTGCTGTTAAGTCTGGGAAGATGCTTTATAGCAGTGAGAATAGTGATGATTGGTATAGGCGCCAACCGTTAGTTTATCAGCAGTTGTTGGAGTTGCCGAAGTTGGATGTTGCTGGGGAGTTGATGACGGTTGTTTGGGGTTCTTGGTTGTATAACGATGGTAGTGATGGGTTGGTTTCTGGTGGTTTGGGTATGAGAGTGTCGCAGAGCGAGATTACTGATAATTTGGCTTACTGGTGTCCGGTGGGGTGTTAATTTGTTGGTTTGGCAAAGATATTACAAATTTACTATAGAGCTAGTGTACTTATAATCTTAATGCGTGTTATGAAAGAGGAACGAACCGCAAAGTACGCAAAGTACGCAAAGAGAAGAGTAAGGGTGAGAATATGAAAGACTCTAAAGAGAATATTGAGCAGTTAGCGCACAGCGTTATTGGAGCAGCTATTGAGGTACATAGGGTTTTAGGTCCAGGGTTTTTAGAAGAGGTTTATCATAAAGCTTTAAAGCGAGAGTTTATATTTAGGAGAATACCTCACACTCATGAATACCCTGTGGCAATAAACTATAAGGGCTATGAAGTTGGAGAGGGGCGATTAGATTTTTTAGTCGGTACATCACTAGTTGTTGAACTTAAAGCCGTCCAAAACATAGCACCTATCCATGAAGCTCAAGTTATCTCCTATCTTAAAATGACCCAAAATTCTCTTGCCCTTCTTATTAACTTCAATGTTATCCTCCTCAAAGACGGTATAAAACGTATCGTAAACTCTCATTAACTCTTCCTTCTTTTCCTTTGCGTCCTTCGCGTCCTTTGCGGTTCGTTAACATCAACCCCCATGACCAAACCAACCCCCTCCCCCTGGACATATATCTCCACCCTATACTTTGCCCAAGGTGTACCCAACACAATAGTCACCGCAGTGGCGCCCATCCTTTACAAACGTCTCGCCATCAGCAACGAGCAAATCACATTTTGGATAAGCTTTCTTAGACTACCTTGGGTTCTCAAAATGTTTTGGGCGCCTTTTGTAGACACCAACTCCACTAAAAGAACATGGATACTAAGCACACAATTTGCCATGTTCGGATGTTTAGCACTAGCAGCCTTTTCCCTACAACTACCAAACTTCTTCCCCATCTCACTCTTTATATTCGCAATAGCCGCATTTGTCTCTGCAACCTGCGACATTGCCACCGATGGGTTTTACATGTTAGCACTCAGCAATGAGCAACAAGCCTTTTTTGTTGGGTTTCGCTCGCTATTTTTTCGTATTTCCATATTATTTGGTAATGGTTTTTTATTATATCTTGCAGGCACACTCGAAAAATCCCTTGGTAATAATATTCAAGGCGCCTGGGCTATTACGCTCGGATTCACGGCTGTACTATTTATATTAATTTCCATATATCATCAATTCATCTTACCAAAACCACCATCTGATATAGCCAACAAATCAGATACAAATGAAACAATACCTTTTTGGCTAGCAATAAAATCATATTTTCAAAAACCGAAAGTAGCTGCTATACTTGCTTTTATCCTACTTTACCGTCTAGGTGAAGCAATGTTTGTTACAATTGCTCCATTATTTTTATTAGATAAAATTGAAGTAGGCGGTTTGGGACTTTCTACTGATACAGTTGGTATTGTTAACGGCACATTCGGTGTCATATCCTTAATAGTCGGAGGGATTTTAGGAGGAGTATTAACTTCACGCTACAGCTTGAAAAAATGTCTTTTACCAATGGCTTTAGCGATGAACCTGCCGAATTTATTTTACGTCTACATGGCTTACACAAAACCTCCTTTAGCATTAGTGTACCTGCTAGTCTCTTTAGAGCAATTTGGATACGGTTTAGGCTTTACTGGTTTTACTGTATATTTATTACATATCTGTCAAGGTCAGTATAAAACTTCGCACTACGCTATCTCAACAGGATTTATGGCTTTAGGTTTAATGTTGCCTGGAGCTTATAGTGGCGCCATTCAAAAACAAATGGGTTATCCATTATTTTTCATTTTTGGTTTGCTTTTAACAATACCTGGAATGATTTCTATATTTTTCATTCCATTGGAAGATAATGTTAAATAACTCTAGAATTTTTGACTTATTATATTAATTAGGACTTACGCAATTGGCACATGAAAAACGTAGGGTGTGTGACGCTATGAAAAAACTTCAACGTAGTTATAGGACTTGTAGCGTCACGCACCAACTATTAATTGTGACAATATCGTAAGTCCTGT
>NZ_JBXXZH010000180.1:0-19582 GCF_059640475.1 Calothrix sp. CBUCES-K 9914 | reverse complement strand
AGCAATTAATGTTTTTCCTTGTGAGGATGGTCATGCACAAGAACGGTCATTATTTAATCAAGTTTTGCCAACAGTAAATGCGGGAGAACTGTGGATTGAAGACCGCTGCATGTGTACACTAGGGTTTTTATTTGGCATCATAAAGCGTGGTTCAAATTTTGTTATACGTGAACATAAAAGTATGCCTCAAGAAGTAGTAACTACTTTACGGCGGAAAGGTAAAACCGATACAGGAGAGCTATTTGAGCAAATGGTGCGTTTGACTTATTCAGGAGAATCAGTCTTGATAAGACGAATTATTTTAAAACTCTTTAAACCAACTCGTAATGGAGAGTCAGAAATAGCAATTCTGACAATGTTACCAGTTAGTGAAGCCAAAACAGAAATTGTCACCGAGCTTTACCGTGGGCGCCGAAGCGTTGAAAATTTATTCCAAGATGTGACTCAAAATTATGAATGTGAAATTCAGACTTTAGGGTATCCTAAAGCAGCATTATTTTCATTTTGTTTAGCATTAGTAGCATATAACATTTTGGCAACTGTTCGTGCAGTTCTAGCATCGGTACATGGAGTTGGTAAAGTTGAGGCGGGTCTCTCTGACTATTATATGGCGGAAGAGATTCAAGGCACTTATAGGGGTATGATGATCGCCATTCCTCCGGAAAATTGGAGGATTTTTGCTGAACTTAATACTGAACAGCTTGCTTCAGTTTTGCTTGATTTGGCTGCGCGCGTTCGTTTGAGTTCATTTCTGAAACAACCACGCGCGCCCAAGAAAAAGAAAGACCCCCCAATTTGCGACCCACGCCATCGACACGTCGCCACTGCAAGGCTTTTAGCCGATGCCAAAAAGTCACCTTGACAGGGCTAGCAGTGCCCACCCTACGCTAAAATAATATTTACAAGCTCTTTTACTCTCAATAAGCTTATCATGCAAGATGTGAGCTAGAATTAGAATTATCAGACATCTCATACAATAAATCAATTAAATCTTCTAACAAATCAGCTTTTGTATTATCTTGAAGTAAAACTTCCTTTATTTTTTTGATACAAATATCTAAAGTATCCGAATCTATTTTTATATCTATTGACTCAATCACTGAAAATGCTTGATGGCTCACTTCAAAATTGCCATCAATAATAAGTTTTACTAAAAATGGTAACAAATGATAACAATTAAATCCTTCTAAAGCATAGATTAAAGTGCCTCTATTACCTTCTGTTTTTGGGTCATTAATAAGTGATATAATAGGATAAAGCGCTCTTTCATCTCCAAGTTCGCGTAATCCTACAGCTGCTGCGTTCCAAATTGCTGACTCGTTAGTTTTTTCCAGTATCTCTATTAAAATTGGCGCCGCTCTACTATCACCCATATCTCCAAGTGCATGAGCAGCTTTGATAACCAAATCTCGGTTGCCTGAATGAAGCTGATCAACATATTCTTGGTATTTTGTACTACTTAATGTCATATTATGTTCCTCTGTTATCCAATACTATTTTACTGTTGGTTTTCCTATTGATTCCCAATATTCATAAACTTCTTGCACTTGTTGTGCATTATCAATATCTCTCCCTTCAAATTGTTCTTTCCCTTCTCTATGCCACCATCTCTGAAAATCTTTATTGTCGTAGCCATACCATTTATCGCGTTGTTTCTTCTTGCCTCCCCTAAAGCTTTTGCCCTTTTCTCCTCTTCCACCACTTGATTCTTCGTTTGCACAGTCGCTGTTTTCGTTGTTACTCGTACTCATCTATAGGCTGATTGTTTGTAACATTTTGTCACAGACCAACCTATTGCTTATACAACTTGATCTGCAACTTATATATTATCTTAAGAGGATAAAAATCATAAAATATAGTTTATATAAATTTTGCTTTGTATTAATAAAGCCACAACAAGTATATTCTCTATACCTACAATGGCTGCAAGCGTTTCCATTAATTCCACTTCCTATAAAGGAAGCGACTGAAAGTGCTAAGGGGGAAAACTGGAAGTAGAGAGGGTTTCCATTAATTCCACTTCCTATAAAGGAAGCGACAGCTGCTTCGCATAATTGATGACAGAGTTCGCTTGGATTGTTTCCATTAATTCCACTTCCTATAAAGGAAGCGACTCGAGGCCGGAGAGCGGCTCGTCGAGGATGAAGGTGTTTCCATTAATTCCACTTCCTATAAAGGAAGCGACGCCACTATTCTTGAACAACTTGGAGTCGGACCTTGTTTCCATTAATTCCACTTCCTATAAAGGAAGCGACCAATTCAAACTCTGGCAACACTGCTGCAGGTACTGGAGTGGTTTCCATTAATTCCACTTCCTATAAAGGAAGCGACTGATACTGAGAACGAAGCTATCCGCAATCGCTTACAGAGTTTCCATTAATTCCACTTCCTATAAAGGAAGCGACATAAAATCTTGTTCTGAATACTGAAATGATAAAGTTTCCATTAATTCCACTTCCTATAAAGGAAGCGACCGTAATTAAGAGGCAATTACGAATTACGAATTACTGTTTCCATTAATTCCACTTCCTATAAAGGAAGCGACATATTGCTTTACTTGGAGTTACTAATGTTAGTATAGGTTTGTTTCCATTAATTCCACTTCCTATAAAGGAAGCGACAAATTGATTACATTCGTAATATTGTACTATGAGTAGTTTCCATTAATTCCACTTCCTATAAAGGAAGCGACTTTAAATTATTTTGTAAAAGTCGTTTTTAAATTAAAAAGTTTCCATTAATTCCACTTCCTATAAAGGAAGCGACAGAAAAATTTCTAGCAATCCAGCACGGCCATTGAAATCGTTTCCATTAATTCCACTTCCTATAAAGGAAGCGACCCTTCGATTTTAAGCTCTTGCTGTGTAAGGCGTCCAGAGGCGCCTTGCGAGGGATAGTAAAATTTGTGCTTCGGATGAGTTGAAAGGCATGATATAAATCCTTGAAACGCTTACACAGTAGGGCGGCGAGGGATAATACGTAAAATGGGCATTTGAGGTAGTTTTAAAAATCCCTCGCACTATTTAGATAATTGTCGAAGTAGGTGGCGAAATGACTGGAGGACCAATGCCCATGATTTCGACTTGTCCTAATGTGTGCTGGGATAATGGGTAAAATCTCACGCTGTCCTCATCTAATTTTATAACTTTACTGAGCCGTTTACGCAGTTCTTTGATTTTTGCAGGGGTTAGCTGGCATTCAAATACTGAGTATTGAACTCGACATCCGTATCCTTCGAGTAGGTCTGAGACTTTTTTGCGTCGTTTGTCGCAGGGAAGGTCATATGCGACTACGTATAGAAACATAGGTAAGATTCTTCGCTTCGGTGCGTGACACCATTGGGTGGTTTACTTCGTTTAAGAATTGTTATGGTGTCACGCACCCTACGTTTTTATTATCTGATTCGGTAGGGTTGATATTGGTGGCTGGGGTTGTAGACAAACTGTTTGTATGCTTTGACTTGTTGCATTAATGTGTCCCATCTTGGTTGTTTTTCTCCATTTTCGTTTTCTATTTCTTCTGACATGCGCTGGACAAACGCTTGTAGATATTTCCTTCTTCCGGTGTCGTTTAAATAACAGCCACCGTCACGAAAGTCAAAGTCATTTGTTGCATCTACAATCCTTTTATTTACTAACCACAACACTAATGAATCAACAATAGGCGCCCGAAATTCCTCAATTAAATCAGAAGCGAGTGCGGCATGTCCATCATGTGCTTGGTGGAGTGAAGCATAATAAGGGTCTAGTCCTTGTATTTCAATTAAGGCGAATAAGTGATTCCACAGAACCTGATAGCCAAAACTTAACATAGCGTTCACAGGATTTCCCGGTGGGCGCCTGCTTCGTGCTGTAAAAACAAAGTCAGAGTTTGTCAAACAGTCTCCAAAAGCTGAGAAGTATTGCGCGGCGCCAGCACCTTCAAACCCCATCAATCTTTCGCGGTTATCTGCTTGACTTGCTTGCGAAGCTAAATAATCTAAGCTTTGCAGCACTGTCTCTAAATTTGCTGACTCTAGTCGCTTACGCTGGCGCCGTAATAAAGTGCGACTATTTTTTAACTTGCCTTGAATAATTGCACGAGCAGTTATTAGCTGTTCAGTTATAGATAACTGCTGCTGGTAACGTGACAATTGCCTATAACCACGCGCGATTGGTAAAATACGACCGTAACAGTATCCCATCCGCGATAGATAAGCAATCGGAATATCACGCCATAAACACGCACGAATTGCTTGTGTTGTAATTTGCGACTGCCCAAAAACCAGAATTTGTTCAAGCAAAGGTAACTGCACCTCCCCCAAGATGATATCCCCTTGCTTAATAATTAGTGATTCTTTTTGCAGCGTCACATAGCAGTTCTGTTGAGAAACATAAAGTGTTTGCATATTAAAATGTGGCTTCTTGTGGGATGCTCACCCCACAATTACCCCACAAAATATTTGTTAGTCTCTCCTTCTACGGATATTAGAATTAGAAGAATTTGGTGGCGGCGCCCCTAATCTTTGCGCTGTTTGTCCCGGTTCCAGCCATAAAATTACTCTGTCAGCAACGCTGGAAACTACGTAAGTTGATAGTGTAACAAGCAAAGTATTGATTATTACCGCAGCTAATCCTAATGGTGCAATTAGCAAGATGATTAACGTAATACTACCAGTTCCGATTGATACTAGTAGGTTACGAAGTTGAGCAACGCGAGGTGTAGTATGCATACTTTATTTACCCTGATAACTTAGTACTTACTTTATTTAGCTGTACTTAGTTGTTGTATATTTAGCTTATAACACACGTATTTTGTAATGAAAATAGTTATCAAACACATTTACTTATTTACATACCAATACTTCATAAAAGCAGTGAATTTACTGTAATATTAGTAATTTTACGTAGATGTAGATCTAGATATTTTGTTTCCAGCATGACATTGCCTAATACAGTAGTTTAAGATAAACATGAAATTATTGATTTCCATGTATGCATTCTTACAGCGACACCCAAGCATTAGAAAGGTTACTACTACTAATTGCAACTCTTTTAAAATATCCTGGTGTCGGTTGTCGTGATACTATGAAGGCGCCGCAAAAACATCACGATGCATTGGTAGAAGTACAATTACGACTTCAAGAGTTAGCAGCAGAGTTTGGTATTGAGTTTCCATATGGCTACCCTGCTATTCCCACATTGCGGAAAGATTTAGAAACACTGCGAAAATACGGTATTCTTGAGCGTCGAATGTATCGTTGGGGCTACTATTTAGGTACTGGCGCCATGTCAAGTCAAGAGTTTAAAGTTGCCCTCAATGCCTTATTTACACAAGCTAAATTTCAGGGAGACCCCCAAGTTCGACGCATATCCGACCAATTAAGTCGGCGCCTGCGTGGATTAGATATAGAATCAAAAGGTGAATTATTTTATCCTGTAAGACAATATCTCAACAAAGTAATTGTTTACACAGACCCAGAAGAAATGGCAAGCTTGGGTAAAAACCGAAATAATTTATTTCACCAGTTATCTGTAGTTGAAAAAGCAATTAGTCAAGGTCAACTCATAGAAATTTTACGTAGTATTGACCCTTATAAAAAGAACCGTATTGGCGCCATTCAAGTTTACCCATTGCAGCTAATCTATCATGATATTGCTTGGTATTTGCTGTACGAGTACTGTAATGGACATTGTGCCATTGGTCGAGTTAACCGCTTCGCAGACCACTGCAAAATTATTGATACATCAGGTCGAGGTATCGACGCACAACGTACAAGTTTAACAAAAGCTTATCAGTTACTCGAAAACGGCTGGGGTTTAAAGCTAGGAGAACAACAAGAACAACAGGTTGAACTGTCAGGACAATTAGAACTAGTTCCTGTCAAAGTCCGCTTTTACCCACCTGTTACTACTTTTATTTTAGAAGGAGAACGGCGCCATCCTAAACAAAAAATTATTAAAGGCGCCAAAGATAAAGCCACAGGAGAAATATTGTATGTAGATTATATAGTGTTATTACCTCCACGGTCTTTTGACGAATTTTTACTGTGGGTAAATAAATACATGGCATCAGCACAAGTACTTTATCCCCAAGAGTTAGTGCAGAAACATTTGAGTAATGTTGAAGCTTTGAGAATGCGGTATAGTGGCAACGGATAGAACGGATGTAACGGATGGGTTGTTCGTTTGGTTGTGGAGTGTGCTTGGCAACGGATAGAACGGATGTAACGGATGGGTTGTTCGTTTAGTTGTGGGGTGTGCTTTGGCAACGGATGAATTGTTTTTTGAATTTCACCCGTTGAAGTGTCTGCTGTTTAAGTTATTGTGAGCTTTTTTGCTATAAGCTTTGTTCTTGTTGTAGTTGTTGACCAGTTTGGTAAGGTGTCCAGAGATAGGGTTGTATTTCTTGCTGCCAGTTGTCTAAAGACTTAGGAGGGAGTATTCGCTTGTATTCTAAACGCTTTCTACCAAAGTTTAGTAATAAACCTACTTTGGCTTGTGTTGCTGCTAAATAAGCAATTGTTTGTGCTATTTCCTTGTCTCCTAATGGATGAGAAAATGCTTTATCTTCAACCACCACACACTCATTCACCCAATGGTCAAGATACAATCTTCCTAACCATATTTGATTATCATAAATTTCAATGTGATATTCTTCTTCTGCAATTAACCCAGCTTGACACATTTCTTGAGTAAGCGCGCGTTGATAATGTATTTCCTTTAGACCACGAACCATCCTACTGTGAACACGCATTGCGGCACCAATTATAGCATAAGTAACTTCTTGGTGCGGGATATTTGTAATAGCTTTTTCCATTTTTTATGATATCTTTATGCTTTATTAAAAAAACAATGATTTAAGCATTGACAGCCTTATCCTTGTCCAAATCTTTCAAATATAAAAAGTGCCAATTGCTTCTAATCATGCCTTAGTACTAAAGTATTTTAATTATTAGATAATGGCAAATGTAAAAAACATTTTGTAACAAATAAAAAATTACATAACCAAAGCACACCCACAACAGTCACACCAACCCATCCGTTACATCCGTTACATCCGTTGCCAATCACACCCACAACAGTCACACCAACCCATCCGTTACATCCGTTACATCCGTTGCCAATCTTGACAAAACTCACCCTATTAAGATAACATTCGCCCTATAGTTCCAATAAAGATACCCATATTAAATTGAAATTGTAAAGAAAATTGTTAAGTTCTAATTACGGATGAATTAATAGGTAAGAAATATTCAATCGTACTTAGAGAAACCTCAAATTTAAACAATATACAAAATCATAATATTGGGACTAAGTTTGGACTGATGCAACATCTCAACAACCATGCGAATCTGCCAAAATCCCAATTGCTCAAATCCATTTAACGCAGACGGTAATCGTTTTTGCACGACCTGCGGACATAGCAGCTTTGGTGACTTGCTAAGAAACCGCTTTCGCGTTATCCGGTTGTTAGGTGAAGGTGGTTTTAGCAGGACATATTATGCTGAAGATGTTGATCGACTTGATGGTTCCTGTGTCGTTAAGCAATTTGTACCCCAAGTTCAGGGAACTGCCGCGCGCGCAAAAGCTGCACAGTTATTCAAAGAGGAAGCGTTTCGACTATATGAACTAGGTGAAAATCATCCTTCTATACCCAGATTACTTGCTTACTTTGAACAAGGCGCCAGTTTGTACTTGGTGCAAGAATTTATTGAGGGAGATACTCTACACAAAGAGCTTCAAAACACTACATATACTGAAGCAAAAATTCGCCATGTTTTAATAGATATTTTACCTATACTTGATTTTGTTCATTCGCGCAATGTTATTCACCGAGATATTAAACCTGAAAATATTATACGTCGTTATAGTGATAAAAAATTAGTGTTAATTGATTTCGGTGGCGCCAAACAAATCACCCAAACAAGTTTAGCTCGACAAGCAACAGTAATCTATACGGTCGGTTACGCATCAAGCGAACAAATGGCAGGTTTTGCTTGTCATGCGAGTGATTTATATTCATTAGGTGTAACTTGTATACGTCTTTTAACACAATGTTTACCGTATCAAGATACATATGGTAATATAAACGACCCACTTTACGATGCAATTAATGCACATTGGAGATGGCGAGAATACGCAAAAACCAAAAATATCCAAGTTAGTGAACAGCTAGGATATATACTCGATAAACTACTTAAACATGTAGTGCGAGAAAGATATCAAACAGCAGTAGAGGTACTACAAGATTTAAATAGTAATAACTTTAAAAGTTTTTTTGGAATGACAACCGTTCCTCAACTTGAGTCTACGCAACCCACACAAACAATATCAACTCCTCGTTCCAAATCAACAGAATCAAATTTATACCCAGAATTCCACAGCTTTGATTTTGATATTGTTACATTAGACACACAAGGTCGAATAATCGAACGTACACGAGGTTCCGCGCGTTTCTTTACCGAAGATTTAGGTAGCGGTGTTTTCTTAGAAATGGTATCAATACCTGGTGGTTGCTATATGATGGGTTCAATCGATGGTGAAGGTGATGCAGACGAGCGTCCCCAGCATAACGTTCAAATCGAACCTATCTGCATCGGCAAATACCCAATAACACAAGCGCAGTGGCGTGCCGTATCAAATTTACCTAAAGTTAATCTATCACTAAACCCACATCCTTCCAAATTTAAAGGCGCCAATCGTCCAGTAGAAAACGTATCTTGGCACGAAGCACAAGAATTTTGCGCGCGGTTGCAGCAAAAAACTGGACGTAAATATCGTTTGCCAAGCGAAGCAGAATGGGAATATGCTTGTCGCGCGGGAACAACTACACCCTTCCACTTTGGAGAAACCATCACCCCTGACCTTGCAAACTGCGGCAACAGCGAAACAAAAATCTTTGAATTTGAAACCAAAACAAAAATTCGCAAAGAAACAACACCCGTCGGTAGCTTTGAAGTCGCTAACTCCTTTGGACTATACGACATGCACGGTCAAGTATGGGAATGGTGCGCTGACCCCTGGCACAATAACTATATAGGGGCGCCGACCGATGGTAATGTATGGGAATGGGACGGAGACAAAAACCGTCGAGTATTGCGTGGAGGTTCATGGAGCTTTAGTCCAGTTCTATGTCGTAGTGCTAGTCGTAGTTGGAACGAGTCAGATGGGGGATTAAGAATATGTGGTTTCCGAGTCGTAGTAAATTTATAATCTCCAATTGCCATTCTGAGCGTAGCGAAGAATCTCAAAGATTTCGAGATTTATTAGATGCTTCACTGCGGGACTCATGACATATTTTATACTTCTCAAACATCCTCTAATTCAGGAACATGCTCTGCTTCATAATTTTCTATAAGCACACCAATAACTTCCATTAAAGAAGCTAGGGGATGGGTTTCGTCCTCACCAACTTGGTCAATTAAACAATCACATATTTCAACTAATCTTTCATATTCCCGTTCACTATGAGGAACAAAGACGTTATCAGCAATGGCAGACCATGCTGTAATTGTTTGATCTAAATTAAGACTTTGCATTATTCTTTCCAATTATTTTCGTCGTATTCTGAGTGAGTTAACACAGCCCGGATGTATACTTTTTGACGATTATAGTGGATGGCAGCGATAAGCCGAGCTTTGTTGCCTCCAATGTTAAAAACAGTCAATTTACCTACCTGGTCTGCTGATGGGAATATTTCACGCAGTTCTTCAAAAGAGCCAAACTGGTTTTGCTTCGCATAACTTCGTTAACGTTCCTTAACCCAACCTACAATTATCTGAATATTGACGGGCAGGGATGCCCGTTCCACAAGAGGTCTTATTTTTGTTTTACCCTAATCTATCAGAAACTACCTTTCATCTGGTAGCGTCTAGAAAATAAAATATAGTGTGTGGTGTGGTGAAAAGCTCGAACCGTTCTAATTATTGGTTACTTCTACCGTATATCCGTCCTCAATGGCGCCATATTGCTGCTGGGTTTACTGGTATCTTGGGTTATGTTCTCGCTACTCTAACTTTAATGCATCTGGTGCAAAAACTATCGGCGCCTTTCGGTAATGGTAACGTTGTTGCTATCGCTGAACTCGCTGGTATTTTAGGAGGTGTGTTTCTTGTACGCGGTTTCTTTCAGTCTGTACAAGATATTTATATGGCGAAAGCTGCACTGCGAGTATCTTTCAATCTACGTAAACAAGTGTATGCACACTTACAAAAGCTGAATCTTAGCTATTTTGAAACTGCAAAAGCTGGTGATTTATCTTACCGCGTTACTGAAGATGTAGACCGAGTTGGCGAAGTCGTTCACAAACTGTTACATGATTTTATTCCTTGTGTGTTGCAGCTAGTGGCGATTCCTATATATATGGTATACCTAAGCTGGCAACTAACATTGGCAACGTTGGTAGTCGTACCAATTATGTTGGTATTAATTGCTTGGTTTGGAGAAAGACTACAAAAATACTCGCGTCGTAGTCAAAATCAAGTGTCGGATTTATCAGCGATTTTGACGGAAGTTTTTAATGGTATTAGGATAGTTCAAGCTTTTGCTGCGGAAGCATACGAAATTGCACGGTTTGGTAAGGAAGCAGAAGCTGCTATGCGCGCGAAGTATTCTACGGAGCGTTTAAAAGCTATTCAAGTACCAATTGTCGGATTTTTACAAGCTTTAAGTTTCTTGTTGTTACTTTTCTTTGCAGCTTGGCAAATTTCCGCAGGTAATTTAACTACAGGTAAGTTCTTTAGCTTTCTAAGTGGCGCCGCTTTATTAATAGACCCTGTAGGTCACACTACAACCAACTATAATTTATTCAAAGAAGCAGAAGCATCAGTAGATCGAGTATTTGAGTTATTAGCTATTAAACCCGCAGTTGAAGAAAAACCCAATGCTGATGTACTCCCTACAGTTAGCGGTAAAGTTGAATATCGTCGGGTGTCTTTTGCTTATAAACCAAATGAACCTGTTTTGAATAATATTAGTTTACTAGCATATCCAGGTGAAGCAATTGCACTAGTTGGCGCCAGTGGTTCAGGTAAAACAACTTTTGTTAACTTATTACCGCGTTTTTATGACCCTCAAAGCGGTGACATATATATAGATGGTATCAATATTCGTGATGTCACACTAAATAGCTTGCGGCGCCAAATTGGTATAGTACCTCAAGAAACCACTATGTTTTCCGGAACTATTGCTGAAAATATAGCGTTTGGACAAGAGTCCTTTGATATGCAAGCTGTAGAGAATGCTGCAAAAATAGCCAATGCTCACCAATTTATCAGCCAAATGCCCAATGGTTATTATACCCTAGTTGGCGAACGCGGCGTTAATTTATCAGGAGGACAAAGACAACGTATCGCTATCGCGCGCGCGGTTCTCCTTAACCCTCGTATTCTCATTCTCGATGAAGCCACATCCGCGTTAGACTCAGAGTCAGAAGCTTTAGTACAAGAAGCACTCGAAAGATTAATGGAGGGAAGAACAGTCTTTATTATTGCCCATAGACTATCAACTGTGCGGAAAAGCGATAGGATACTAGTCTTGGATAAAGGGCAAATCGTCGAATCTGGAACTCATGAAGAGTTATTAAATATACAAGGACGCTACGGTAGATTGTATACAAAACAATTTAGCGTTTAGCTTTAGATTCCCGACAACTTGTGCGAAGTCGGGAATCTAAGAATTTGAGCTTTACTCATACCACACCACACCTAATCTAAAATCTAAAATCTAATCATCCACCAAGTTGGCGCAGAGTTGCATCAATACGACTGACGTTATCTTGTTTTCCTTGTTTTGCGTAAATTTCGCGCGCTTTTCTGAACAAGTTAGCAGCATCTCCACGTTTACCTTGCTTCATTAGAAATGTACCGCGTAACTCAAAAACTTGAGGATTGTTTCTATCCAAGTTCATTGCTTGCTCGGTTGCCCACATTGCGTTACTGTTTTCACCCAAACGCAGTAACACAGTTGCTAGCCCCAAATAAGCATCGATGTTGTTACGATTGATTTGGATAGCCTTGCGATACGCATCCCTTGCCGTGCGGTTATCACCCAAGTTACCACTAATGTAAGCTAGTGCATATTGATAGTCGCCGTTATTAGGGTTGAGTGTTACCGCACGACGATACGATGATAGTGCGGCTTGAAGATTTCCCTGTATTGCGTACAAATAACCTATTCCCGAATGAATCGAGGCATTTTTTGGTTCTAAGTTAGCGGCTTGCTGATAAACGCTAATTGCTCCATTGTAATCGCCTGAGTCAACCATTCGGCGCCCATCGTCTAAGAGTTGCTTGACCTCTTGATTTGTGCGTTGCGCTACAACAACCTGCGCGCTTGCTACTCTTGGTATCGTTACCGCAATGCTTCCTAATAAGAGAACACTTAAAAAAAATGATGTTTGTTTATACACAGTGAATTACCTGAAAGTTTTTAACGATGTTCTTTTCAAAATTTCCGCAATTGCTTGTACATTAAAACAAAAATATTTTGTTTTGAAAACTCCATTACTTTACTTTTACAGAAGATTTACTATTGAAACAGTATGTTCCCCGTACTCTAACCTTGATGAAATGGTTGCTATTGATACAATACGCGAGTAAAAGCGGATAAAAGAATACGTTATTCCAACATATTCGCCCTTTTCATGATTTTAAGCCTCAAAACAGCAACCAATACAAACCCCAATTATAATTTTCTAGGAAAATCGTATGATTTTAACAACTACAGATGTCATTCAGGGAAGCTCCGTTCAGTCCTACCTTGGTGTAGTTACTGCACAAGTAGTATATGGTAGCAACTTCCTACGCGACTTCTTTGCTGGCATTCGTGACATAATTGGTGGACGCACTGCTAGCTATGAGAGATTATTTGAGGAAGGCC
This sequence comes from Calothrix sp. CBUCES-K 9914, assembly GCF_059640475.1. Lineage (NCBI taxonomy): Bacteria > Bacillati > Cyanobacteriota > Cyanophyceae > Nostocales > Calotrichaceae > Calothrix > Calothrix sp. CBUCES-K 9914. The sequence goes on along the minus strand of NZ_JBXXZH010000180.1, from coordinate 6,722 downwards.
AGCAAAAAGCTCTGAACGAACTCGAACAACGAGCTAGGCGCCTGGGAGCAAATGCAGTAGTTGGTATAGAAATTGACACAGGCACCATTAATGTTGACCAATCTGGAGTACTTTTGCTCATTACTGCAAGCGGAACTGCGGTCAGAGTATAGTTAGTTGGTTTTGATAAAAGATATCAGGGATGTAAAAACATCCCACCTGCAAATTATCTTGCTGCTCAAAATAATGCGAATAATTATTAAGTTATGTATTAATTTGTATATTAAGAATTTTATAGGGTAAGTCTGACATCAAGACGGCAGGAGTAATACTTCTAAATTTTGCATATAGCTGATGCACGAAATTTTCTCTTTCTATAAAATTAGAAAATTGTTATAACTAACGGTAGATAAAATAAGTATTTCCAGTGATAGATTTGTTTTGAACTTACTTGCCGTTTAATCGTAGATATAATCGCATACACCGGAAAGACAGTTTACTTAAGCGGGTAAGGAGAATTAAAGTTATGTCATATGTAAATAGGGTTGGCGATGATGTTATTCAGGAACCTGCTGTAATTGGTCGCGTTGCCGATTATCATGACCGTGTTCGTTGGGGTCCGATTATATCTGGTTTATTAGTTGCATTAGCTACCCAATTAGTTCTTAGTGCAATGTTTTCGGCAATAGGCGCCGGTGCTGTTGAAGGTTCTGGCAGACCTAGAACAATTGCAGGAGATGTTGCTGGTAACGTTGGTATTTGGTCTACTATTGGTTTATTAATTTCTTTATTTACTGGTGGTTGGGTGACAGCGCGCGCTTGCGGTCCAATGAACCGTAATACAGCATTACTTAACGGTGCAATTCTTTGGGCAACAACTTTAGCAGTTAGTTCTTGGTTGTTAGCAAGTGGTGTATCTGGTGCTTTTGGTGTTGCAGCATCAAACGCAGGAGAAGTTATCAACCAAGTGCAACAACAAGGTGGTGTTAACGTTCCCCAAGCTAACGTTAGTGCAGAACAAGCTCGTCAAACTGCTGCTGCTGTACGTCAAGGTTTATGGTGGTTTGTCTTCGGTTCCTTACTCGGACTACTCGCTTCAATGATAGGCGCCGCTGCTGGTACACGCAGTCCACGCACAAACAACTACGTGTAATGCTTTTCTCAACAATCAGCAATCACTTCCTCATAGCACCCGTTTGGGTGTTTTTTATTGTGATTATAAGCAGTTTACCATTTTAAATAAGCTGCTTCGATTCCTTGTTCGCGACGAATTTTACCGTCTTTTTCAAACCAAGCAATTATTTGCTGTGTAGTTAGTTCTTCTACAGTAATGCCATATTCTTTTGCAATGTGTATTAACAGCTTATGGGAAGATGCTGTTAGTCTGGCTAAAAACTTTTCTGGTGAAGTAAGTAAGGCTCCATCAACTTTTGCAGATTCTTCAAAAGTCAAAAATTGCGCTCCTGGTTGTTGTGGTTGGGTGTCCATAATTTTTCTCTAGGTATTTTTGTTGGAATTATAATTTGCTCCCGTTTTGCACAGGCGGGACGCCTATGCTACGTCGTGGGTATAAACACTCAAAAACTCATGAGTCTAGCTAATCCGTAATTCAGATTACCAATTACTCAATCATTTTCAACTAAACTAAATATTTAGCAATGAAACTTAATTTATTTCATTTTTCTTGACTGTACCAAATAGCCACAGCGGTGTTCACCATTGATTATCCAATGGGTACGCTCAACTGTACAATCAGGCAAAACAGCGGTAAACATTTCTAATTCGTGACCGCATACGCTGGGGAAAGATTCTGCGACGTTTGATATAGCACAATTATGCTCTGCGATAATAAAGCGCTCATCCGATGAATCTGTTGATTCTACTGGATGCCATTCTGCCATGTAACCTTCGGCTTTTCGCAACTCCACCAGCATTGCTACCCGGTCTAATAATGGCGCCCCTTCTAATTTTTGGCGATATTCAACTGCTTTACGCTGCCACTGTAAACGTAATATCGTGCTTACTTGTTCGCGTCCCACTGTTTGGGCTAAAGTGTCTAACAGTGATACGGCAAAGTCCCCATAGCTATCGACGAAATCCTTTCGTAGGCTATCGCGTCCCTGCTGACTCAACCTATATATATGTTGTGGGCGCCCCATTCCGTTTTGTACTGATGCCGAATTTACAATCAGTAGTTCCGCCTCTAAATCCTTTAAATGGCGCCGAACCGCTTGGACACTTATCTCCAACGCATCGGCAAGTTCTAGTGCTGATGCTTGAGTGTGTTTCAAAAGATACTCTAAGATATCTTGTTTGGTTGAGGACTGCTGCGCTGTTTGCATGGACGTCCTGATTGAATTCAAAATTTATTTCAAAAAATTTGACTTTAACAACAAACTTGTTGTTAATTTAGCGTAAAATGAAGATACATTAAACAACTTTGATGTTGTTTTACTCTTAAATATATTCTAACAGCCTTGTTGCCCCGTGGTAACAAAAACTTAAAAACAGCTAGATAAAACCTGGCTAACCCGTCGAACACCCTTAAAGAGAACGTATTAGGACAAGAGAACTACCAATGAGTGCTACTGTCAAAACCCTAGTCAACCAACCCTACAAGTACGGCTTCGTCACCAATATAGAGGCGGACACCATACCGCGTGGGTTAAGCGAAGACATTGTCCGCCTCATCTCCGAAAAGAAGAATGAACCGGAGTTCATGCTGGAGTTTCGTCTGCGAGCGTATCGCCAGTGGTTAAAGATGACTGAGCCAGATTGGTCAGGTCTAAATTACCCACCCATCAATTACCAAGACATTATCTACTACTCGGCGCCGAAGCAAGCCAAGAAAAAATTAAATAGTTTGGATGAGGTAGACCCAACGTTGTTGGAAACGTTTGAGAAGTTGGGTATTCCTTTGACCGAACAGAAGCGTTTGGCGAACGTAGCAGTAGATGCAATATTTGATAGCGTATCGGTTGCAACCACCTTCAAAGAAAAGCTCGCCAAAGACGGTGTAATATTCTGTTCCATTTCCGAAGCATTACACGAGCATCCCGAATTAGTTAAGAAGTATTTGGGTAGCGTCGTTCCTCCTGCTGACAACTATTTTGCAGCTTTAAATGCTGCCGTCTTCAGTGATGGTTCGTTTGTGTATATTCCGAAGGGCGTTAAGTGCCCAATGGAGCTATCTACTTACTTCCGTATCAATAGTGGTGACACTGGACAATTTGAGCGCACGTTAATTGTTGCCGAAGAAGGCAGCTATGTATCCTACCTTGAAGGCTGTACGGCGCCGATGTACGACAGCAACCAGTTACACGCTGCAGTTGTAGAGTTAGTAGCTCTCGATGATGCCGAAATTAAATATTCCACCGTGCAAAACTGGTATGCAGGAGATGTTAACGGTAAAGGTGGTATTTACAACTTCGTTACCAAGCGTGGTTTGTGTCAAGGTGTCAACTCCAAAATTTCTTGGACACAAGTAGAAACAGGTTCAGCCATTACTTGGAAATATCCAAGCTGTGTACTAGTTGGTGATAACTCAGTTGGAGAGTTTTATTCTGTAGCGTTAACCAACAATATGCAGAAAGCTGATACTGGAACCAAAATGGTTCACGTCGGCAAAAATACCCGCAGCACAATTATCTCCAAAGGTATTTCCGCAGGCAAATCAAGTAATAGCTACCGTGGTTTAGTCAAAGTTAACCCCACAGCAAAAGGCGCCAGAAACTACTCACAGTGCGACTCAATGCTAATTGGTGACAATGCCCACGCGAACACTTTTCCATATATTCAGGTACAAAACCATACAGCAAAAGTAGAACACGAAGCATCGACATCGAAGATTGGAGAAGACCAACTATTCTACTTTACACAGCGAGGCATTTCATCTGAAGATGCAATATCAATGATGATTAGCGGCTTCTGTAAAGACGTATTTAACCAGTTACCGATGGAGTTTGCCGTCGAAGCAGACAAATTACTCAGCCTCAAACTTGAAGGTAGCGTCGGCTAATTCATCTTGTGGAGCGGGCATCCCTGCCCGCCCCTAACACCTGAAACAATCACAGGCAGGGATGCCTGTGCTACAAGAATACAAAGAAACATGATTATAGAAAACAGTGAAGTAGTGCTGTCAGTGCGTAACTTGACGGCAAGTGTTGATGAAACTCCAATCCTCAAAGGTGTAAATTTAGAAGTCCGCGCGGGCGAAATTCACGCCATAATGGGACCCAACGGTTCCGGAAAAAGTACCCTCTCCAAAGTATTAGCAGGACACCCAGCATACGAAGTTACAGGTGGAGAAGTAAGTTTTAAAGGGCAAAACCTATTAGAAATGGAACCCCAAGACCGCGCGCGTAGTGGTGTATTTCTTGCTTTCCAATATCCTTTAGAAATTCCAGGCGTCACAAATTTAGACTTTTTGCGCGTAGCATACAACTCAAAGCTTAAAGCCCAAGGTTTGGAAGAATTAGAGCCTTTTGACTTTGAAGATTTGGTTTACGAAAAGCTTGATGTCGTCAAAATGGACTCAGCATTTTTAAACCGTAGCGTTAACGAAGGGTTTTCCGGTGGTGAGAAAAAGCGTAACGAAATATTACAGATGGCGCTTTTGGAACCAGTAGTAGCAATTTTAGATGAGACAGACTCAGGTTTGGACATTGATGCCCTTAAAATTGTATCGAGTGGGGTAAATCAATTAGCGAAACCAGAAAACGCCACAATTATGATTACGCACTATCAGCGCTTGCTTAATTATATAGTTCCTGATTATGTGCATGTCATGGCGCGCGGAAAAATTCTAACTTCTGGTGGTAAAGAATTAGCGTTGAAATTAGAAGAACGCGGTTACGACTGGGTTTTAGAAGAATTTGCTGAAACTGTGGGGGTGTAAGATGACGACACAAGTTTCTCCTAGTCCCATTCCAAATTCCAATGTTGTTAGTTTAACTTCTACTTTGTTAGATAGAGATAATTATTTAACAGGATTGTTGAATAATGTTGTAGTGGAGGAGACGCGATATATCGCGTCTCTACATTGGTTACAGGAAATTAAACAGCGCGCGGCAAATTGGGTACGTCATTCAAATTTACCAACCAACCGCGATGAAGAATGGCGTTTTACAGATTTATCCAAATTAAAACAGATAAATTTCAAAAATGATAATGTAGAGACGCGACATGTCGCGTCTGTTCAACCCCAAATTCTACCCGAAACCCAAAACAGCCATCTGGTCTTCATTAACGGCGCCTACGCACCAGAATTATCAGCAGTATCAGGTTTACCCGAAGGAATATTAGTTACAAATTTAGCTAATCTACCTGAAGAATATACTGTAAAAGTACAAGAATACTTAGCTCAAGCGGAAGGCGCCTTAGAGGTATTTACAGCGTTAAATACTGCGGGTATGCAGGATGCTGCGGTTATTTGGGTGTCGAAGAATGTAGTGGTAGAAACACCAATTCATTTGGTATATATTACTGCTGGTGAGGGTGCTATTTCTTTGCCGCGTTGTTTGGTGGTTGCTGAGACTAGTTCGCAAGTGAGTTTTGTGGAAGAATATGTGACAGGCAAGATGCCTATCCTACAAGAGGGCGCCTATTTCACTAATGCAGTTACGGAAATCTGGATTTCTGATAATGCTAGTGTGAGTCATACTAGGGTACAGAAGGAAGATTTTTCAGCGTTTCATGTTGGTAAGACAGCTGTTACTCAAGCATCATTAAGTCGCTATACCTGTAATGCTATTAATATTGGTGCGAGTTTAGGGCGCCATAATTTAGAAATTTTACAAACTGGTGAGCAAACAGAGACTACCCTGAACGGGTTAGCGATGATAAAAGGTACGCAAGTAGCGGATATGCACAGCGCTATTGCTTTAAATCATCCTAATGGTGTTTGTAAACAGCTACAAAAGAATATTGTCGGTGATAAAGCGCACGCTATTTTTAACGGGAAAGTATTCGTTCCTAAACCAGCACAACAAACCGATGCAGCACAATTAAACCGTAACTTAATGTTATCGAGTAAAGCGCGAGTTGACACAAAACCTCAACTCGAAATTACTGCCGATAACGTTAAATGTGCCCACGGCGCCACGGTTAGTCAGTTAGAAGATGATGAAATTTTCTACCTACAAAGTCGAGGTATTGATGAGAATAGTTCGCGTCATCTTTTAATCAATGCCTTCGCCACTGAGATAATCAACAACATTTCTGTTACCTCTTTACGCGATAATCTTTTAAACGAAGTCAAACAATTTTAAACACACAACCAGGAGTTAGATACAAATAACTCCGCTCCTCGTAAGGTGCGTGACGCTACTAGTTTATTAGTTTCACTTTACGATTGTTATGGCGTCACGCACCCTACCTCCTAACTTTTAATACCATGACTCTTGCAAAAGACATTACCATTGCCGACAGAGTACGTCGTGACTTTCCTATTCTCCACCAAGAAGTTAACGGCAAACCTCTTGTTTACTTAGACAGTGCAGCTACTTCCCAAAAACCGCTGTTTGTTCTCGATACATGGCGCCAATATTACGAAGGTTACAATTCTAACGTTCACCGTGGCGCCCATACTCTTAGTGCTAAAGCTACAGACGCTTACGAAGCAGCACGCGATAAGGTAGCAGCTTTTATAAATGCGAACTCACGCAACGAAATCATTTATACCCGCAACGCTTCCGAGGCTATTAACTTGGTAGCGTATAGCTGGGCAATGAATAATTTAAAAG
>NZ_JBXXZH010000179.1:0-19765 GCF_059640475.1 Calothrix sp. CBUCES-K 9914 | reverse complement strand
CCAGAACTTTAGAGCAGGTAGGATTAGATTGTAAATAAATATTACTGCACAGTCAGCAATTGATTAAGTTTAGTTTTTAAATCTAGCGATGTGGTAAGTGGCTTATAGACCTCGCCTTCATAAGCTTTCCAGACATATCCTGAGCGAAAAGGCTGAAAATTTTGAGGTGAACCAGATTCTTGCCAAATACTAAGAGATAGAACTAAACCTGGGAAAGCGAAATTTGGTAAATCCTCTAATAATTCGTTGTAAGTTCTAAATTCATCAACTTCTACGCCTACCAATGCATAACGGAAACTAGGAGCAGAGAGCAAACCTTGATACAGCAATAAACCTAATTCTGTCATTGAATAAGCTGTTTCTGCGGTATCTACTCCTACTTCACTAATGTTATTAGGGCAAACTCTACACCACCAGTTGTCCTCAATATCTTGAAAAATACTTACCTGACATTCGGACTGAGTACCATTTGAAAGAGTCCAATAAACGCCATCAAAATGCCGCGAAAATTCCTGCGCGCGCGCTTGCTCGGAACCACATTCAGCAGATAAGCTAAATACCCATGCCATTAATGTTCTCCTATTAACTATACTAAGCTATTAAACGAGTACCCAATCGTTCTGGGTATCAGCTAAAGCTTTTTCATATTTTTCTAAAAGCATTGTGCTTCTTGGCATAATACTAACGTGATTAGGACTATCTTGAACTGCTTCGAGCGCTCCAATAATTTTGCCATCTTCAATTTGCCATAAAGGATCCTTCCCAGTGCCTCCAAATTTCATCGGTTTGCGAAATTCGGGCAAACTTTTAATTGACAGCGAAGTAGACATCCCTTTTTTGTTTCTAATTGCTGCATATACTACTTCATCAGTCAATTTACGTACCTTTTCAGGTAGTAAGTATCCATCTTCATCGAACCAACCCCTAGGCATTTGTTCAACGTCGATGTCTTTACCTGGTCTAACTCCCAGCAATCTGGCATTACGTCCTACTTTCGGTTTACCATTTTCCTCTACCATCCCCCGATAATAAAGTTGTGCCATCAGCTAGAATGATTTAGTCCTGTACAAAAGAATATTATAAATTTTACAAATAATTTTTATTAATGAATATTCCCAATTTAATTACTTTCTCTCGACTTTTGGGTATACCGTTTTTGCTGTATGGGTTGCAGAACCCTACACCGCAGGCAAGATGGATATGCTTGGTCATATTTTTGGTATGCGCGCTTACTGATTGGTTGGATGGATATCTCGCGCGTAAGTTAAATCAAATTACTGATTTGGGTAAGTTTCTTGACCCTTTGGTTGATAAGCTACTTGTACTGGCGCCTTTACTTTCGTTAATTGAGCTTGGGCAAATACCAGCTTGGGGAGTATTTGTGATTTTGGGTAGGGAGTTGGCGATAGCTGGTTGGCGTGTTAATCAAGCTACTATATCTGGAGCGAATATTTGGGGTAAGCTCAAAACGGTTAGTCAAATTATTGCGATAGCGCTTTTAATTGCACCGCTCGGAGAAAGTTGGAGACTACCCTCGCTGGCTGCGTTTTGGGTGTGTGTGGCACTGACTGTTATTTCTGGAGTTATTTATTTGTTGCCTTCAGAACCATTAAAAAGCCCTTAGTTTGGAACGGGCAAGGATGCCCATTCCACAATATGGATATAGAGGAAAGAGGGAAGCTAGGCGCCACGGAATATTTGTAAACGTGGTCTTTTTAAGACCTGAGTATACAGTTCTTCTAGTTGGGAAACATTTTTATCGAGCGTATAACGTTCAATAGCGCGCGCTCTGGCTTTTTGTCCAAGCACAACCGTCAGTTCTGGATGGTCTTGAAATAAGGGCAGTAAAGTTCTTAGTTGTGAACGCACACTCTTTGTATCTAATATTACTCCTGCTCCTTCTAACGCTTCTCCATCGGCACCGACATCTGTGGCAATACAAGCAATTCCACAAGCCATTGCTTCGAGTAAAGACAGCGATAAACCTTCAACTAATGAAGGTAGTATAAATACATCTGCACCCCGTAATATTTCTATTCTCCGCTGTTCGTCTGCTACAAAACCTAACCAAATAATGTTATGTTCGGCGCCGTAGAATGGTTCGAGAGAATTCTTTAATGGACCATCACCAACTATTAATAGCTTGCTTTGTGACCCCATTTGTGCTTGTCTCCACGCACGCAACAAAGACTCGACGTTCTTTTCTGCGGCAATACGTCCTTGATAAACAAACAAACGTTCGGCTTGAAATTTGGCTTTAATTGACGAAGCACCAGGAGAATATTTAATAGTATCTACGCCGTTGGGAATCACAGCAATATTATCTTCTGGTACACCCAAACGTGCTAATAACTCGCGCTGTATTTGCGAGAAAATAATCGTGGAATCGTAATTATATAGAAATGGCGCATAGAGTTGATATGCTAAAAGCTGCGTCCCTGATACCAGTTTGGCGCCTTTACCCGCAAACGGTGTGTGGAAAGTGGCTATTAGCGGTAAATTTAGCTCTTCGCAAATTTCCGGTAGTACAAAATCTAAAGGTGATAACGTTAGCGAGGCATGTACAATGTCAGGTCTAATACGTTTGAGCGACTGCGTTAACAATTTAGTCGCTTTAAAAGATGGAATCGTATAAACCTGAGATTTGTAAATAAAAGGTAAGGGGACTTCTTGACAATTCCATGAATTATCAGCATTCTGCTCAGTAGCAAAGTGCAGAAAGCTTACCTGATGTCCTCGGTCGAGCAATGCATTTGTAATTTCTCGACTGTAAGTGACGTTACCACAAAAGGGTGTTTTTTTTCCAATCCAAGCTATACGCATTCTTTAATTAGTTATTAACTTGCGGGTAAATGATGGTTTTTTAGTACTGCGACGTGCAAGCACGCTCTATGCTTCGGTACATCTACACTCTATGGACTTTTATTATCATAAAATCCCGCCGAAATATATAATAACCACTAAAAGTTAACTTTTGTCAATCACGCGCGCCGTTGTATTAGTTTAAAGTGCAATAGCTTTCTATCAAGTTGGTCAAATAATTACCCCTGACTGTATTTACTATCTGCGTAAATAAAATACATTCAATCTAAGTAAAATTTCTTGGGTTGAAGTAGATAATCAAACGCTGTTTTATCGAGTTTAACATTTCCGTAAGGGCTTTCGGTAAACTATATATTATGATTCATGTAAAAGACGGTGATTAAACAACACTTTCATTTTCAGATTTATACCGTGATAAGCCATAGCTCAAGAGGACTATAATTGCAAGTCCTAAGAATACTGCTTGGAGACCGAAAAATGTTTCAGCAACTCCAGCTAATGCCAACGGTAAAGAAAGAGCAATATTAATCACATTGTTTTGCAGCCCAAAAATTTTACCACGCATTTCTGGAGACGTCTGGGTTTGAATAAAGGTTTGTGTTGGTATCGCAATTAACGCTCCAAATATTCCCAATAACATAATTAACGTTAATGCAATATAAAGTTGTTTTGTAAATATTGACAGTCCAACTAACGATGCTGTCATTCCAATACATCCGTACAAACTCATTTGGCTGTGCTGCAACAGAGTACCAAACTTACTACCAATAATCATGGCGCCAATGCCAATCCCAATACCACCAGAAGCAAGTAAAAAACCAAACTGTTCAGCTTTCATGTTTGGTATAATTTCAGCCATTCTTACAGCTAAAACAGTCAGTGCGGCAAACACAGAAAATAAGGCTATTAACTGTAGGAGGGCGCCACGCAAGGGAAGATTCGATTTCAGATAGCGTAAACCGTCGCGCAAATCAGTCAGAACATGCGGCGCCTCGGTTGATGGATGTGGCTTTTCATGAGTACCAATAAGCAATAAAATCATCCCAGCAAGCGCATAGCTTCCACCCACTACAAATTCTTTACCCAAATTGTTAAAAAAGCCTAGTTGACTCCAAACTCTATCTGCGAAATTGAGCATCGGTTCTCCTACCGCAAACCCAATAATCACCGATGCCATCATCGTAGTTGTATACAGTGAGTTCGCAGTTAGCAAATTTTTTTCTTCAACGATTAAAGGAATAGCAGCTTGTTCAGCTGGTGCAAAAAATTGTGTTAAAGTCGAGACTAAAAAAGTTACCGCCAAAATAATTAAAAAACCCACAGGTAAGGCACCAACTGGTTGTAAGTTATGTGTTAACCACAACAGCATTGGTATAACAAAAACGAATAGACCACGTAAAACATTTGTAGCTACTAAAACTATTTTCTTCGACCAACGGTCTACAAACACACCAGCTAACGAACCAAATAGTACTGCTGGAATTGTAAAAGCCATCATGACCGCTGAAACCCAACCACTAATTGTTTGATCTGCAGTTTGGAAGTGGGTTTTAATCAAAGCAATCATTAGTACTAAGTACACTTTATCAGCCAGTTGGCAGAAAACTTGACCTCCCCAAAGTGCCAAGAAACTTGGGTTTTTTAATACAGGTAAAAATCCAGTACGGTTATCATCAGTAGATTCTACAGTTTCTACAGAGTCTCCACCTCCCTTGCCGTTAGTTAAAGATGAAGTACCATTTTCTGTAGTCGAGGCGCCATTTTTTGCATTCGCATCAATTGGAGACACTTTGATGAATGTCGGCGGTGATGTAGAATCGGCAGGATGATTACTGCTAGATATGGGTGTTCGATTTGGCTTTGCGAGGTGAGATGGTAATGGATGATTGGTTTTTTTTTCTAGTTCAGACGGTTGCATCATAATTAGCAGCAAAATAAGAATCTATTAAGGCAGCAGAGCGTATTGAGCGTCCTAAATGGTATTGAGCATATTGCCGTAATACCTGCTCAACAGATAACCAACTCTTTTCGTGAGTATTGTCCTCTCTTGAGTTATGACTATGAGTAATATCTAATTGCGGTAACTGCTGAAACAGAAATAATTCTGTCGCATTTAGGCGCTTGGTTAGTGTGGGTAACTCAATAGAGTGGTGGATTGTTTCGTATAGTTGTGTCTTATAACTCCCTCCAGTTTCACGTAAAATATTCGATGAAGTTTCCTCCTCGTTTAACTGGTTTTGTGCAGAACGTATTTTTTCCCATTCAGCTAAACAAATAGTTCCACCAGCATTGACGCTAAATCCAACCTGGTTGCGTGCGGCGCCAAAATCTGGAGTTAAAGGGCGCCGAGTCAAACAACAAGCTTCAACTTGGGGTGCAAACCCAGCTAAAGCGAGGAACTGAAAAACTGCATGGCAAAGTTGTGCGACTACTTGTAATGAGTTATTAGTACCAACATCTTCTAAACGGGCTAAATGCTCGTTGAGTAACTCGTATAGTTCTTCTTGAGGGTTTTCGCTCAATGCTTGGCACAAAACTATTTCAGCCAAGTATTGACTCGCGGCTAATTTTCCTAAATCTTTAGCCAAACCCGGATATGATTTTACAGTCGAAGCTTGTGTAATTTTGTCGAGTGACCGTCCTTTGGCAATCAGTACTTCGTTAACTACAAACATTGCACTTCTACCCCCTAAACTTGAGTTGTGCTTACGCGCGCCCGGTGCAATGGCTGTAAGTAAACCGTACTCTTTAGTTAAAATAGTCACTAACCTATCTGATTCGCCAAATACTTGGTTTTTCAGATTAATACCAGTTGCTTTGTAAGTTTTACTCATTAGTCACACAGACGTTAATAACTACCAGACGGGACACCTGTATCGCGCTGTTTGAGCAATTCGACACTGCGCGAAGTCCCTAGTCGAGATGCCCCCGCTAATATTAAGTCTAAAGCTGCTTGTGGCGTCCGAATACCTCCTGAAGCTTTAATTCCAACTCGATCTCGTGCAACCTCTTTCAAAAGACGTACATCTTCTACCGTGGCGCCTCCGTTCCATCCCGTACTTGTCTTCAAAAATGCGGCGCCTGCATCCATTGCAATTTCCGCACCCAGACGCTTCTCAGTATCTGTCAGTAAGCTTGTTTCTAATATTACCTTAATATTTTGTCCAGTTGCTTCACAAATATCAGCAATTTCACGGAAGACTTGTTCGGTTTTCCCCGCTTTTAACCAGCCTAAATTTAACACAACATCTAGCTCGGTGGCGCCATTTTCTGCCGCTTCCTGTGCCTCATACAGCTTTGTAGCACTCGTCGTTGCCCCCGTAGGAAAACCAATCACCGTACAAACGAGAGGACTTTTATTGTGTAAAAGCTCTGCCGCCAGCTTTACATAGGTAGGATATACACATACTGACGCAAACCGATATCTATCGGCTTGTTCACACCATTGCTCAACCATATCCGGTGTTGCCGTCGGAACCAGCAGCGAATGGTCGATATATGGCGCAATATCTATATCTGAATAATCTTTGTCCGAATAGTCTTTACCTAAATATGCTGCCACTAAATTTTTACCAAACTATATATTATAAAATCTTATCAAAACTTAAGACTATTTTAATAAACTAAACCATTTTTCCCATCTTGTGCAACAGTTGTGGAACAGGCATCCCTGCCTGTTTCTTTATTATGACCCAGTGTTTAATCCCCCCTGACCCCCCTTAATAAGGCTACCGTGTACACACAAGTCTCTAAAAGTAACTTTTCTTTTCTTTCTTTGCGCCTTTGCGTCCTTTGCGGTTATTTTTTTTACGAACCGCAAAGTACGCAAAGTACGCAAAGAAAGAATTAAGAAGAAAGAACACCCCAGAATTAATGACACAGACCACTAACTTTGTTTGTAACAAATAACTTATCCGTTACATTTGTTGCAAACGGACTCTTCAAAATAAAGCAGCGCCGACTTATGGAAAGCATTTGATTATTTATGCTATAGTATATTGTGCTGAATTCGACCGTCTCCACATTTACGATTTTTTACAAATTCAGGAGAAAAATGGTAAATGAATAATGGGCACCAAGTAGATTTCTTCTCAGGAACAGGCGAAATGAGTGTACTGATGCGAGGTTTTGACTGGGCAAGTACACCAGTTGGTGCGGTTGATACATGGTCGCAAAGCCTTAAAAGTACTGTTAGAACTCTTTTAGCTTCACGGTATCCCATGATTTTAATTTGGGGTGAGCATTTAATTCAGTTCTACAATGATGCTTACTCGAAGCTTATCGGTGATAAACATCCTCACGCTCTTGGTATTGATATTAGAATTACGTTGGCTGAAGCTTGGGATACGCTTGGTCCAATGATTAATGAAGTTATGACAACTGGGATGGCTAATTGGGTTGAGGCTCAAATGCTGGTTTTAGAGCGTTCCGGTTATCGTGAAGAGTCTTATTTTAGCCTTTCTCATGCTCCTGCTGAAAATGATGTAGGGCAAATTGTCGGTATGTTTTGTGTTTGTAGCGAGGTAACGCAACAGGTTTTGGGAGAGCGTAGGTTACGACTGCTTCGTGACCTTGCTTCTAAAGCTGGTGAAACTCGGAATGTTGAAAAAACATGTCGCGATATTACGTTTTCAATTGCTCAACATCCTCTTGATGTACCGTTTGCACTAATTTATCTTCGCTCGACAGATGGAAAAATTACGCTTTATAGTAAGGTTGGGGTTCCCGATAGTGAGCTTCTCAGCCCTGTTTCAATAGATTTAGATAATTTAAATAATTTAGATAATATACATATCTCGGTGCCTCAACAAGATATATGGTCGCTACGAAAAGCTGCTGTTGGTGAAACTGTTTTAATTGAGAATATAAACCAGCATCAATTTTTACCAGGTGGTCCTTGGAACGAACCTACTAGTACGGCACTTGTTATGCCCATCGCTTCATCAACTGGGGCGCCTCTTGGTGTTATGGTTGCTGGTGTTAGCCCTAACCGCGCGCTTGATGAAGGTTATAGTTCATTTTATGAACTTCTTGTAGGTCAAGTCTCTGTAGCTATACGAAACACTCAAGTTCATGAAGAAGAACGTCAACGAGCTGAGAAGCTTGCCGAACTTGACAGAGTAAAAACTGTATTTTTCTCTAACATCAGTCATGAGTTTCGCACTCCTTTGACGCTAATGTTAAGTCCTTTGGAGGATGCGCTTAATGACCCGGAAATTACGGCAACTGTAAGAGAGCAAATTGCCGTGGCTCACCGTAATAGTTTAAGATTACTGAAACTTGTGAATACGCTCCTTGATTTCTCCCGTATCGAAGCAAAACGAATTGAAGCAAATTACGAGCTGACGGACTTAGCGACATTAACAACAGATTTAGCGAGTATGTTTCGGGCTGCAATTGAAAAAGCTGGCTTAGAGCTTGTAGTTAATTGTCCACCATTAGAAGAACCTGTGTATGTTGACCGGGATATGTGGGAGAAAATTATCCTTAACCTTCTCTCAAACGCCTTGAAATTTACTCAACAGGGAAAAATTACGGTTCAACAGCGTAGAATTGGGAAGAATATTGAGCTAAAGGTTGAAGATACAGGTATTGGAATTCACTCTTCTGAGCTTGAAAATATATTTAAACGATTTCATCGCGTTGAAGGAACACAAGGCCGAACTTACGAAGGTAGTGGTATTGGGCTTGCGCTTGTACAAGAACTAGTACAACTTCATGATGGTACTGTACAGGTAGATAGTATATATGGTCAAGGGAGTACTTTTACTGTTTCAGTTCCATCTCGTACACACCAACCTTCTGCCTCACAAATTGCCTCACAAATTGCCTCACAAATTGAACCTGAGCGCGCGCTAACAACAGTAAGTATTAGGACAGACGCATTTGTTGAAGAAGCATTTGGGTGGTTGGTCAATGATACACACTCGGTTGAAGCAGTAAATATCCTTGATACAAACCAATCTCGACCGCGCGTACTTCTAGCAGATGATAATGCAGATATGCGTGAATACGTGCGGAAACTTTTATGCACACAATATGAAGTTGTAACTGTCGCAGATGGCGAAGCAGCTTTTGAAAGTGTACTCCAACAAGTCCCAGACTTAATATTAAGCGATGTAATGATGCCGAAACTTGATGGTTTTGGTCTTCTTAGTAAATTGCGCTCAAACGAACGTACTCGCTGTATACCAATTGTACTTCTTTCAGCGAGAGCAGGCTCAGAATCACGTGTTGAGGGACTTTTATCGGGAGCGGACGATTATTTAGTCAAGCCTTTTAGCGCGCGAGAGCTTTTGGCTCGGGTAAAGGCGACTTTGGAAATGGCTTCGTTACGACAAGAAGCTGAGTCGTCAAGAATGAAAGTTGAAGCAGCGAAGGAACGGGAAACTATTCTCGAACGGATAACTGATGTTTTCTACGGTCTTGATCAACAATGGCGTTTTACTTATGTAAACAGAAGGTGTGAAGAATACTTTGGCAGAAACCGTTCGGATATGCTAGGGAAAGTTATTTGGGAGGAATTTGAGGTAGCAAAGGGAACTGTTTTTGAAGAACAGTATTATAAAGCTATGGACGAGCAAGTTCCAGTTCAATTTGAAGTACTAGCTCCTTATTCTAAGCTTTGGGTAGAAGTATGTGCCTACCCTTCTCTTGACGGGCTTTCAGTTTACTTACGTGATATTACTGAGCGTAAGCAGTTAGAATTTAACCGAGAAGCGCTTTTAGACAGTGAACGAGCAGCCCGCGCGCAAGCCGAACTTTTAGGGCGCCTCAAGGATGAATTTTTAGCAACTGTTTCCCATGAGTTAAGGACACCACTTAACACTATCCTTGGTTGGGCACAAATTTTACGTAAACAAAAGAATATCAGCGCAGAATTTAGCAAAGGTCTTGAGGTTATTGAAAGAAACTCACGCGCGCAAGCAAGAATTATCGAAGACCTTCTTGATATGAGCCTAATTATTTTAGGCAAAACTAAACTCGAATTAAAAAACGTTAACCTTACTGAATTAATTCAACTCGCTAAAGAATCTCTTACTCCAGCTGCACAAGCAAAGGAAATACAGTTCCAAATACTTGTAGATGTTCAGCGAGATGTTCAACCTATTTCTATACTTGGTGATGAAAATAGGTTACAACAAGTTATATGGAATCTTATATCAAATTCGATTAAATTTACACCTAAAGGCGGAACAGTAAGCGTGTCTCTGAAAAAGATAAACTCATATGTTGAACTTGTAGTTAGTGACACGGGTATTGGTATAAAACCGGAATTTTTGCCTTGTGTATTCGACCGTTTCCGACAAGCAGACTCTTCTAGTACCCGCTCTTTTGGTGGTTTAGGTTTAGGACTTTCAATTGTAAAGCACTTTGTTGAGTCTCACGGTGGTACTGTACAAGCTGCAAGTGCTGGAGAGGGAAAAGGCACCACGTTTACTGTTATACTGCCTGTTCAATATCCCCATAATAATGTAGAGACTAAACATCTTTAGTCTCTACAACAACAACAACATTAAAATAAAATTACGAAGCAACAGGTTCTGCTTCTGGTTGAGGTTTTGCTTTCTTCTCGAAGACTTGTATGTTGGGTTCTGCTAAAATAAATCCGTTTTCTGTAGCGGCGCCCATTTTACCAGCAATTGCAGCAACCCACATCGGATAATTAGCTTGGGCATCTTCTAACTTTTTGAATACTTTTGGCTTAATCGTTATGGTAATAATTCTACCATCACAATCAACGTCAAAAGACTTCCAATTATTCTCCGCTGTTTTAACATCGGATGGAAACTCATTAATTTTGAGAGTGACTTCTAGTTTGCCTTGTGTTGTCATGGCGCCACCTTTATCTAACTCTTAAATGTTTTGTATGTTACTTGAACATCAAAAATGTTACACTTACGCCGTTTGAATGTAACTTAATTATTGCAAATCTTTATATTTTGATAATTTGTGTAACAATTGTTAGAATATTTGTTAGAAATGCTGTTTAATTTGAGCTACCCAGATGCGAATGCGCTCTAGAGTTAATTCAGGTTGGTTATCTTCATCTATCGCAAGTCCAACAAATTCTCCCTGAGTAGAAGCTCTAGTGCCATTTCTGAGTTGTATTACTTGACCCTCAATTATCGCTATTGACCCATTACTCAATTCAACTGGTCTACGACTAATTAAAGCTTTGGATTCTTCAAAATTGTAACCTTCTGTAGACCAACAACCAACCCTAATACCTCCTAATAAGGTTATCTTAGTTGCTAATATCCCCATCGCATCAACAAAGTTGTATGGATATTCTACTTGGTCTCCTAAACCAAAGTATGCAACTTTTTTATTCCGAAAATTTATATTTTCAAGCCTTGGCAAAAAAACTTCCCAATCACTCTGTAACCTCCCAATACCCCAAGTTGGCGAGCCAATAATTAGTTTATCATACTTTGCAAAATCTTCCTCGCTAGCTTCTGCTACGCAATACAATTTTACTATCTCTTTGCCAAACTCATTCCGTATTAATTCAGCTATAGCATCGGTGTTACCCGTTGTACTGCTATAAAACAGTCCGATTTTTGCAGACATTGTACTCTCAACCTTCACGTTTGATTTACTAGTTGTTGCAATTTATAATCAACTAATAAGACATTACAGTAAAATGAAATTTATTGCAAAAAGTTTGCACTAAAATTCTTATATCCCTTTCTCAATAATACTTTTTATTGCAAATCACTCCGTAATGGCACAGTATTGTTAATCTATACACATTAGCTGCTGCGTCTTTACGGCGCCTTTGCTAGTACTAAAATATTATTCAAGAGTCCATTATGGATACATCAGGTTCTCTCAAGTCTGAGCTTAATGCAAAAGGATGGCGTTTTACTTCCCAACGTGAAGTAATATTGCAGCTTTTTGAAAATCTTCCTCAAGGCAGTCATTTAAGCGCAGAGGAAGTGCATGAGTTGTTATCGGAGCGTGAAGAAAAAATCAGCTTGTCAACGATATACCGGACTTTAAAGCTAATGACTCGGATGAAAATTTTACGTGAGTTGGAGTTAGCAGAAGTTCATAAGCACTATGAGTTAAACACCAACTCCCAAAATAACCATCACCATGCAGTGTGTATTCAGTGTAATATGACCGTGGAGTTTGAAAATAGTTCAGTTTTCAAACAAGCCTTGAAACAGGTAGAAAAAGCTGGTTTGGATATGCTTGACTGTCAGCTCACCATTCATACTATCTGCCCTGAAGCTATACGTAAAGGATGGCCTGCAATGCTTCCAAATAATTGGCTTTGTACGCGCGCTATCCAATCTAGGGAGCAAAAGTAATCAAATGTAAAGATTAATTAAGTTAAATCGAAAAAATTAAGTTAATTTATATTAATATACTTTGCTTTAAGATTCCGTGCTTCTTAAGCAAGTCGGGAATCTTACACACCCGCAAAATTAATCTAAGGATAGATATTTTAGCAGCAATAACATATATAATCATATATTGTTATCGAGTTACGTTAAGTCAACCTGATATATATACCTATGTACATCCGTTGATTCAAAATAGGTAGCTGAATCTAAATTCAGTACAACTGAATTTAGAACGGAGGAACCAGTTCTTTGGGGCTAATCTATGAGAGGCACCTTCCAGCCTTTGCCCGTCAGCTAACTCCGTAAGCTTTGGAAGGAACTCCCTTATATATGGCTGTAATAACAGTTTAATTCGGGTTTCCTTATCATCAATTTTAGATTTGCTTATTATAAGTAAGTGAAGTGTCATCAAATCTTGACAATTCATTAATTAAAACATGAGAATATCTAAGATTGACATCTCCACTCCTTTGCGCGTTGTTCTTTATATCTGGAGAGAAGTGAAACTGTGAAAATAAAGCCAATGTTAACTCGACTTCAAAACACTATTGGTCGAGATGATTTAATCGAGCAAATGATACTGGCACCATCTGCAAGTTGGAGCATGACGGCAACAAATAGTAACTTCACGAGTATTGACAAGAATGATGGACTTGGAAATACGGCAAAGTTTATTGTTGCGTACAACAGTTCTTGTTACAGCCATACTGCACTGGATATAGCTTTATGTATGGCACATCAAGCAAGGTTAGCGTCAAACATGCGAGTGCTAGTTCAAGCTGTTTATGTAGTCGAGGAAGAACAAAACTGCTACATAGGTGATACACGAGATACACGAGATACTTATATTAATACTAGTAGTCAACCTACTTATGAGTATTTCGCTTGTGATTTACCAAATACGTCAAAATCTGTTACACCCGTGTTATTGGAACAAAGATTTCACGAAAGCTGTTTGACAAAGATAGAGCAAGCAGATAATATTCTTTATTCCGCGCGTTCTTTAGCGGAAGAATGGCAAAGTAATTTTAAAGCATATTTACGCTTTGGCTCTGTTGCAGCTGAACTCAAGCAAGTTGTTCAATCTGAAAACGCGGATATATTGTTTTTGGGTTGTAAGTCTTTTTACCACCCACTAGTTCAGTCTTTAGGTTCTGACTTAGGATGTACTATTTTAGGAATCCCGACTTCGATAGATTAGTTTGAAATTTAGTTTGAGATTAAGTTTGAAATTTAGTTTAAAATTTTTGATACCCCCCGACTTGGTAAAAGAAGGGGGGTATTTGATGTTTTGCGTTCAAAACGGCTTAAAAAGGTTTTACAATTACTGCACCGTAAGCATCATTTGGTAAATATTTTTTTGCTGCTTGCATTAAGTGTGTGGAATTTTGCCCTTGAATGTGAGAAGGGTAATCAAAAGCTGGTTCTAAGGCGCCTACGAGTGATTGATAATAACCATATAAAGAAGCTCTATCGCTGGGAGATTCATTCGCGAAAACAAATCGCTTTGCGACCTGAGAACTAATACGGGTTAGTTCGGAAGCACTAACTGGTTCAGCAGAAAGCGCACGGATGTGTTCGCATATAACATTTTCTACTATTTCTAAATTTTCTACCGGACACTGTGCTGAAACATAAAATATTCCTTGGTGTTGAAAATTCATGTTGCTGGCGCCGATGTGCGATACTAAACCTCTATTTTCTCGCAGGTCACGTACTAACCTAGATGTACGTCCATGTCCTAAAATTGCTGCGAGTACATCTAAAGCATAGGTTTGACTCAGGTCGTTCAACCCAGGAACTCGCCAAATCATTGCTAAACGCGCTTGTTGTAAGCTTTTATCTATATGTACACTGCGAACAATTTTCTTAAATGGTGTTTCTGGTTGACTTATTGTTTTTTGATATGGTGTTTGCTCCTTATCATTGGCAAACCCTAAAATAACGGTATCGATTAACTTTTCGACGGGCAAGTTACCTACAACTACTGCTGTCATTGACTTTGGCTGATACCAATGCGAATGGAAATCTCGCATTTGCTGGGGTTGAAGCTGTGATACTACTGAAGTGCTTCCTAACACCTGACGACGATACGGTGATTCACAAAAGGACATGTCCATCATTTTAGTAAAGATTCGGCGCCGAGGATTATCATCACTCCTGCGAATTTCTTCTAATACTACTAACCTTTCGCGTTCAAATGCATCATCGGGAATTAACGGGTTTAATACCACATCCATTTGCAACGGCGCCAGTTCAGTAAAATCTTGAGGGGCACAAGTTAGATAGTAATGTGTATAGTCTTGGCTAGTAGCAGCATTTGTTACAGCACCACGCTGCTCAATTCTTCGTTCAAATTCTCCGCTTTGTAGTCTTTGAGTTCCTTTAAATATCATATGCTCAAGAAAATGAGCCATTCCATTAATTTCGTCAGGTTCTGAGTAACTACCAATCGAAAGCCATAAACTTAAGTTTACAGCATCAATAGGCATTTGCTCTGCTACTATCGTTAGACCATTGGGTAAGTAGTGTATTTGTGGAGCGTTGAGACGAGGTAGTCTTTCTAGGGTTGAGGAGGTCATCAGGTAAAGGGGTGCATGTGCGCGTTTATTAATTCTATTCTACCTACAACGTTTATGTTTCAACTTTTCTTAATAAAACCAAATAATGGTAAACGCACCCAGCACTACTATTCTTTATTGCGAATAGTTAATTTGCATTTCTTCTAATTTATCTATCGAGAAATTTTCTTTTGTGTTATAATCTCCTAAAATCGGCTTGAACTCATTTTGTCCATCAAAAGTATCTTGATTTTTATTTTGAATGGGTTTTTTGGGATTTTTAACCGTCTTTTGGCTGACTTTTTGAACTACGGGCGCCTTTTTGGGATTAACGGCTTGAAACGATTGGGATAATATTTGTTTGTCCCATCTAGCAATATATTCATTTGCCTTCTTATAAAGAGGACGGTCTTTTTCGATTAACTTTGCTTCATTAATTGCCATCTTCAAAGATATCTCATCATTCTTAGTAGCCAACTTCTTAGCTTCTTCCAAGTAAGTGCTATCTTCTAAAACAGCAATTTTCTTCTCTGTCTCAGTAGTCAATTTACGCGCGTCTTCACGATGAGATTCAGAAATCACCATACTTGCTTCAACTAGAGCAGCCCGCATATCGTCAATCTTATCAGAATTAGCAAGCGCGCGCGCCTTTTTTAATTGACCGAAGTCGTCGTCATTCCTAACATCGTTTGTACTACTTGCGCTGCTTATATCAGTATCAGTCTCAGATTTTTGAAATGCTGATTTTTGCTCCTTATCCGCTTTTTCTTTGTTTTCACGGGCGCCTTGAATGTGATGAACTAATTCATAATATTTAGTATTCGCCCAATAATCATTTTTCAAAGTTTGTAGCTGTTTAGCTTTATTGAGAGCAGTGTACCAGTTTTTAGAGGCATTATCTTCAACCTGCGACAAAGCGGAAGCATAAATTCCTTCAGCTTGCGACCATATCGACTGCCAATCTTTAATTTGTTCCTTCACCACTTGAGAAGAAGAATGATTATCAGGAATTTCTTCGGCAATTTCAACAGCTTTATGTAAATCACCTTCATGAAAAGCTTTTTGACTTAAGTGCATCGTAGCTTCTGACCAGCGTTGAATCAAATTATCAGCGTTGGGACGCAAGGGGTTATCTGGGGGAATAGAGTCAACCAATTTCATCGCTCTTCCTAATTTGGATGTGTCTTGTAGATCAACCAAAGTGCTTGCACAATATATTATTGCAGCAGCTGTATCCATGCTTGATTCTGAAACACAGCTACTTTCCTCGGGAGATTTTGCTAAATACGAAACAGCACCAACTGCCAAACCGCTTGTTGCGAGGAGTATAGTTAGAATCCAATGCCACCATCTCGTAAAGGGTAAATACCGTATACTCATATAGTTGTAACTAGGTAATACTTGAGTGCTTACTTAGTATTCCCAGTTACAAAACGAAAATCACATTTTTGATCCCCGTTCCTCTCTTCTCTGTGTCACGCCAGTCGCCTCAAATAGGCAAGCCGCTCACGGATCTGACTCATCTGCGTCTCTGTGGTAAATATATATACCTAAAATTCTGTCTTTGCGTTCTTTGCGTCCTTTGCGGTTCGATTTTCTTACTACAGAGTTATATTACTTACTGGTAACGGATGTTTGTTGTATCTGAGAAGTAAAGAACGTCCAGAGGTGTAAGTCTGTAAAATCGGGTATTGCCATAAAGGCGCCTAGCGAGCATAATTTATCTGGGTCGTGAGTTGATGCAACACCAATCGTTCTTAGACCAGCACCGACTGCTGATTTAATACCAGAGGGTGAGTCTTCGAGTGCGATAGCGTTTTCTAAACTAACTTCCAAACGTTCTACAGCAACCCGATACGGTGTAGGGTCTGGTTTTGCTGCTGCTTCGTTTTCTGCTAGCACTATCAGTTCAAATGCGGTTTTTAGTCCTAAGACATCTAACATAAAATGAGCATTCGCACGCGGTGCGTTTGTAACTAACGCGCGTTTGATGTGGTGTATTTCAGTCCAAGTTAATAGTTCATTAAGTCCAGGTAAACGTTGTAAACATGGTGCCATATCGCGAAACATCGCTTCTTTTTCATCAGCAAATTCCACAGCTTCTTGTGTTGATAACTGTGGTAAGATATCTGCGAGTATTTCTGGATTTAATCTCCCGCTAATATTGTTTTGGTAAAAACTTTCGTCTATATGTATATCGTACCGACTTAGCATTTTCTGCCAAGCTAAGAAATGGATGGGGTCAGTATTGACGAGAGTGCCATCTAAGTCAAACAGAACAGCTGTCAGCATAATTCCTTGTAAACTATTATGAAGTTTAATTAATTAGTGTACATGATAATAGGTTGTGTTTGGTGGACTTTGCTTGATGAAGAGGAAAACTATAATAAAAGTTGCCCTCTGACATTAATCTAAAGTCCCGATGATAACTGCTTTTAAGAATTTTCGCGTCTCGGAGCTACAGGTAAGCGTCTATAATTCTGAAGCCGAGATAGCGCGCGCTGCTGCGTTTCAAGCCAATGAGTATTTATGTCACGTATTGCAGTCGCAGTCAACAGTAAGTGTACTATTAGCTACAGGTAATTCACAGTTGAAGTTTTTAGACGAGTTGATATCACTGGGTGGAATTGATTGGTCACGAGTTACTTGTTTCCATTTAGACGAGTATTTAGGAATTTCGGCAGACCATTCTGCGAGTTTTCGACGGTATTTAAAGGAGAGGGTTGAACAAAAAGTTAATCTGAAGGTGTTTCACTATATAGAGGGTGATACACAACAACCGTTAACAGAGTGCGCGCGCTACACAAATCTTTTGCAAGCGCAGCCGATAGATTTGTGTATGCTAGGTATTGGTGAGAATGGGCATTTAGCGTTTAATGACCCAAAAGTTGCAAATTTTGATGACCCATACGTTATTAAATTAGTCAAGCTTGATGAAGTGAACCGTCAGCAACAGGTTAATACTCGATACTTTTGTAATATTGAACAAGTACCCCAGTATGCTTTCACTGTTACGATGCCTGTTATTTGTGCTGCTAAAAAAATTATCTGTCTGGCGCCGAGTTTACGTAAGGCAGAAATTATCAAAACAATGTTGAAATCCTCGGTTACTCCTAGTTGTCCTGCTTCTATTTTACGTCATTATTCACAAGCGATGTTGTTTTTGGACGTTGATTCTGCTAGTTTACTGTAATTTAGTGCGTCACAGTGTAGGGTGCGTGGCGCCAAGAACAACCTTAAATACAAATAAAAATCGTTTGGCGCCACGCACCATCTCTAAATTACAGTGTGATGGTGCGTTACAGCATTAAATTTTCGCTTCGTTGTTTGATTTTGTTGCTGTGACACACCCTACGTTTTATGACCGTTGCAAATGAAGATTAAATTAAGAATTCTCCTAATTGGTGTTTGAGTAGAAGGGATTTTAAGGTGTTGTTTTCCGCTTTTAAGGCGATGTTTTCGGCTTCTAGCTCTTTGTTTCTTTCTTGAAGTGCTTCTAAATTTTTTCCTACTCGATGGATGACTACTTCTTTATAAATTTCTAGGTTGGCATCTTCACTCATCCAACGTTGATAGGTTTTTGTGTGTTCGTTGACTGTGTGTCCCATGTAGTCGGACATTGTTTTGATGGGGACTCTTAAACGATGTCCACGTATTGCATATGCGTGACGCAGGTCGTAGGGACGGAAGTCTAATTTGACGCTTCTAAACCGGATATGCAGTTTCGCTGTTTGGTTGTTTAATGTTCGTCCCAATGCTGGCGCCTTGATATTTTTTAAATCGAATAGTTCTACCCAGTGTGGGTATAAGGGTGGTACACCACAGTTACGTTCGCCAGTTTTTGTTCCTTCTGTTAAGGCAGGGTTTAATCTAATTAGGTGGAAGGTGTTATCGCGACTTGTAAAAGCTTCTAAGTCTACTGCAAATAGTTCATGTGGTCTCAACCCGTAAGTCGCCAACATTCCGTATGCCCACTGCCATTGTTCAGGGAATGTAATATTTTGTTTACTAGCATACGGTGAAAGCGGCGCCCCTATTACGCGAAAACCTTCGATTATTTCTTCGTCTGTGGGAACTCTTCTAATTGTGGGACTAGGGTTTGGAGTCGCATAAGCTGTAATATTTTTAACGGCGTCTATACCACAAAAGTCTGAGAATTTTTTCAACTGCCAGGATAAGTAAAAACGTGAGGAACTGTTTGGTTGAGTTTTCTCTAAGGCAGTTTCTATTGCTTGTAATGTTAAAGGCTCATCTTGGGGTAGTTTATTCAGATGTCGGAGGTAATGACTTTCCCAAGTGCGTATTCCTTGACGGTTACGTGCGTGAGTTTTCCAAAATGCTTGTTCGTATTCTTTGATGAGTTCGGAAATTAACTTTTGAGGTTTTTGTGTATCTGGTAGTTTTTTCTGCGCTTGTTTTCCCAATAATTCAGCAGTCCATTGAAATTGTTTCGTCACTAATAATAAATCTAACTCGCGCGCTTTGGTAATAGCAAGTTTTAAACCAACATCATTTGCCGTAAAACCAAGAGAAATGATATACTGTTTATTAGGACTTCTATTTTTTCCTACATCCCCAGGTTTACAGGGAAAAGTACCTTGTAATCCAATTGATTTAGCAGTTGTTAATTTCAGCTTAACTTTTACCCTTTCCAGTAATAACGCCGAATTAGCCAGTTGAACTGAGTGCTTCATGCGTAAATACTCACGTTCTAGTTTCGCAAACTCGTCGGATGCGGGACTTTTCGCTTTCCACTGCTTCCATTTGGCTGGTTCCCACCTTTCGATTGGTGTATCATCCCACTCAGCTTTACGAGGGTCATATGTACTATTTAAGCTAGACATATAGGAAGCTCTAAATTATTACTTAAGAGAATGATATAAGGCAAACACACAGAAAAATCAATGCCTAGTAGTCCATGTCAAAAGTTTTAGGGTGTAAGAGGATTAACCACAAAGACACAAAGAACACAAAGATAAGAGTTAAGAGAATGAGATATTGGCGCCTACACCCCAGAATTAATGA
>NZ_JBXXZH010000178.1:0-19915 GCF_059640475.1 Calothrix sp. CBUCES-K 9914 | reverse complement strand
TTTATAAACGCGAACTATGTTTAGTACTTTTTTACCTCTATTTCCCTTAACCGAGCAGTATTGAAGACCGTGCAGCAGCAGAAAAATTGCACACGCGGTTGCGGCGCCTTTCTCAGGTTCCCAACGTGGAAGAAGTTGTAGTTGCCATGTTTGAATTCTTTGCACATCTACCAACTCCGTATTTAACGCCCACACAAGAAGAGTTATTATCTGTGATTGAGCGGCACTGTGGAACCATCGTAAATTAAAGGTGGTAATTTTTCAAGTGTCACTAGCAAATATTTCGGGTGAGTTAAATAAATCGTAAACGTTGGTGTTTAGTGCTTCTGTTAGATATCTTAGTAGTTTGAAGGATACGGTGGCAGGCGCCTTTTCGTTTCCTTCGGGGTGTTCTAAAAGCTGTATGTATTGCTGAGACACTTTATAGTCGTACTGGTCAATAACTTTCTGGGCTAGCGCGCGTCGAGATACTTTACCTCGCATCAATTTTAGTTTTTTACCGAACTCTGGCTTCCAATCTACAGATGCGATAATATCGAGTTCCAACATAATAAGTTTTTTACTAGTCATACTTGACATATAATTACATATAATTTTATAGTCATACTAGTAAAAATATAATAAATCGTCGGGGTGTAAAACTTGGTGTGGTTTCAAATTTTAGCCTGAATGTCAAATTATTACGGGTGCAGGACAACCAAATTGTCGATGCTATCCTTACAACTGTATCAGATAAACACCTTGTAGATGCTCAAAATCTATGGGCGCCTCAACTAACGGGTACACGTTACTTGGATGCTGACTGGAATTGGGAAAAAAAGAATCGGTTAGCTAAAATACTGCCTGGGGATGAACTTTATGCAATTGAGTGTGAAGGCATTACCCAAGGATTGATGACAATTGATATATTAAAAAAACGCTGCCAAATTGAATCTCAGTATCGTCGGAGGCTAGTATATATTAGTGCATTAGCTACTGGGCCTTGGAACCGTCCAGCAATCAAAAATCCTCCCACCTACAAAGGTGTTGGTAAAAATTTAGTTGATTTTGCTATTGCCCGCAGTTATGAATTAGGATATCAAGGACGTGTAGGACTACATGCTCTCCCTGATTCTATAGACTTTTATCGTAAAATTAGGGTTGGATTACTCGATTGCGGTTCCGACCCAGACGAACCAGATAATTTGGTTTACTTTGAAATATTACGGAGAAACTCATGACCCAATCAATTTCTTCTGACACAAGTGTTGAAACAACTAAAAACCAGCATTTAATGGAGTTGGTAGCAGCAGAAGATGCAGCCAATGGAGAAGTTGGTTGTGGTCGGTTAGCATCAAGTAATTTTTTGGCTTATTTAAACAATCGCAGTATTAATATTGACGACGAAAACTTTAGAAGTTTGCTACATTCGCACTTAGGTAACATACTAACAGAACCTGACTTTGATTCAATTATTTCTAAAGTCAGTCGCTACATTGAATCTGTAGTTGCAGGCACAAAAGTACCGACTACAAGCGCGCGCTCCCAAACTGAAATCGTCGAACACATCCCGACACCAGAACTTCAAAAATTATTACAAACATTAACAGAGTTTTTACCAAACGGTAAAGAAGCACAAATTATTGAATATATCCACACAATTATACATAAAGCCGTACTGCAACCCCGACACACTTGGCCTGACCCAATTTGGGTTTTCAAATCAGAGGAAAAAATTTACATTGCCCAATCTGCAACTTTAGAAGAAGCTATTACTCAAGTAAAAGTACAATATAAAGATGTAACTGGAGAATTAGAAGTTGTAAAAGTAGGTGGAGTATTGGCGCCAAATCAAGTTATTGCTCTGGATTTAAATAATTAAATGAATCAACTTTTAATAATTTACGCCCTCCTTAATTAGCATATGCACATCACTCTTCGTTCCATATCAGAAGCTGACGAAGGAGTTCATCTACGAAGTAACGAGAGTAACAATGCAAAGCTATGTAGAACAGACTTGGGGAAGTTGGGTTGATTTTGAGCAGCGAACAATAATTTACGATTCAATTAATTTATCAACGCATCAAATTATTCAGCTTGACGGTCAAGATGTTGGATGTTTGGCAGTCGAGATACACCCAAACTACATGCAATTAACGAAACTGTATGTACTACCTAATTTTCAGCGTCGTGGCATTGGTACAGTTCTTATCAGGCAGTTAATTAATGAAGCTAAAGCGCATGAAATACCCTTGCGGCTTAGAGTTTTAGCAGTCAATCCAGCACGTAAACTCTATGAACGCGAAGGCTTTATTGTTCAAGCACAAACAAAGGAGAGAATTTACATGGAGTATGTTCCCGTTAAGTGAAGTTGCGTCTTCGATTATCAATATTAGAAGATACCGTGGCGCCTTTAGAAGATTGAGAATCACTAACCCTAAATATTTCTAAACTAGAATTTATTTTCATAAACATGCAATCTGCTGTAAGAGCGAGTTTTTAGGGTTAAACTCTTTGGCGCCATAAACTAATTCGTCAATCCATCCCTGAGATTCTGCTATTGTTATCAAATTAAAGACAATTTCTTGTAAATTATTGCCTCCCGCAATTTCATCTAGATTTTTATCGAGTTCATATGATAATAATTGCTCTAATAATGGCTTAGTAGGAAAAGCATCCATCAAAGCATCACGTAGTTGTTTACGTTGTTGACTAGATAACTTCTTATTTTTGTCAACTAATAATTGAAAATCTTGGTGAATCGTACTAACACGACTTATAGTAGTTTGATTTAGATTTAAAGATTTCTGTCTCTCTCTTTCTAATTCCCGTTGTAATCCCGTATCTTGGACTTGAGATTCTCGATACTCCTGATAAGGTGACAAATTTACATCATCAATCAATCTGCGAACATCAACAGATTCATAACTTTCTTCGCATTCAACTTGATATTTACCAGCTTTTAAACGCTTACGTAAATTTTCTAACGGATAAGCATAAGGATTTTCACTGTCTGCACATTCAGTACAGTTACAGGGAACCAAAGTTTGATATTGTAAACGTTCAAAAGAACGATGGATTTTTTCTAGCTCGTGAGTAACAACTGCAAGTAACTCTTTTTTGCGGTTTCCAGATACACTAACCTTAATTTCCCGTTGGTTATAATTTTCAACGACTTCAACCCGCGTTTCATCCTTATTGAGAACAACACCGCTTTTCCAAACGAGTTTTTGATTTTCAATCCAAGGATGTGTTTCTACAATTAAGCGCGTAAGAATACCTTTGGGCATAAAAGCATATTTGTAGCGCAAAATGAGATTATAAAATTTATCCCAATTGTATTTAGGTTGCTCAACATCAAGTAGTTGCGGTGCAATGTAGTTACCAGAACGGTTAGGAATTTGATAGCAGAGCTTAAACCGCATCATTAATTGTAGTAGTTCATCTCGCATATCATCATATTCGCTGTCTTGCCAAATGTCAGTAAGATTTTCTTGAGTAAAACATCCCAGATTTTGCTTGACAGTTTTATTATCTAAAACTTTATAAACCGCAGTTGTACCCCATTCCGGTTTGAGAATAATATAATGTTTTAGTGTTGAATCATCTTGGAAGTGCAAACAAACACCAAGGTCATGTAAATAACGACTCAACCGCAGCATGTCCTTGCGGTCAGTCAATTGATTAGTTTCACAAAGTCGAAAATATTCGCCAACCTCAATATAATCGCGATTTTGAGAATAATTCTCTAAAGCTGAACGAACTCGCACCCAGACTTTTGGTAAAGGTGATTTATCACCAACATGGGGAAGATTACTGATATAATGTTTTACCAGTTCTTTGATTTCGGTTAAACCACGATTTGTTTCCAAATTAGTAGCTAAAACTTCTTTTAAATTCGGAAACTCTCCGCGTAACTGACGCTCCTGAACCTCAGTTTCACGGTCTTGCTTTTCATTTTTAATAATCAAAACGGGACTACTATCGCTTAAAAGTTCAGCAACTTTGAGCCACCAATAAAAATCTGTATTTTCTGTACGGGTATCAGCTACTAAAGCATAAAGAGAACGTTGAGTAAGGAAAAACTGATGGGTTTGATGGTAAATTTCCTGACCTCCAAAATCCCAAATATTAACCCGAAACTCATGACCATTGTCAAGCGGAAATTTCCACTGAATGACATCAATTCCTTCGGTTGACTCCTGATTGAATTGAAGTTCATAGTTTTCATCTTCAATTTTCTTAGCCAAAGAAGTTTTACCCGCACCCCCTTCACCAATAATCAATAACTTCGCTTCATAAAGAGGCTCTGTTTCTTTTGGGTCTTGTACTCGGAAATAAAAATCAAGTATTTCCTTAACATCTCCTGAGTTTTCAAAAAAAGACTTTGCTCCCAATATTTCTGGTGGAATGGGAACTGGATTTCCACGTAAATCGAGTTTTTCAAGTTTGCTAAGTTGCCCTATTTCTGTCGGTATACTACTTAGGTTATTTCGGTTAAGGTAGAGAGATTGTAAATTGACCAGTTGCCCTATTTCTGCTGGTATACTACTCAGTTGATTCCTGCTAAGGTAGAGAGATTGCAAGCTAACCAGTTGGACTAATTCTGCTGGTATACTACTCAGTTGATTTTTGCTAAGATAGAGGGATTGCAAGCTAACCAGTTGGACTAATTCTGCTGGTATACTACTTAGTTTATTATAGCTCAAGTAGAGGGATTGCAATTTAACCAGTTGCCCTATTTCTGCAGGTATACTACTCAGTTGATTTTTGCTAATGTCGAAGGATTGCAAGTTAATCAGTTGGACTAATTCTGCTGGTATACTACTCAGGTTATTATAGGCTAGGTTGAGGAATTGCAAGTTAACCAGTTGGACTAATTCTGCTGGTATACTACTCAGTTGATTACTGCGAAGATCGAGAGATTGTAAATTGACCAGTTGAATTATTTCTGCTGGTATCTTACTCAGTTGGTTGCCTACTATTTGAAGTTCTTCAAGTTGATTTAGCAATTCAATTTCTTTCGGTAAATCTCTCAAATTGTTGCCGATAGTTCCAGTAACATATCCATCTTCATCATACTTATACTTACCGAGAATCAGCTTTTCAAGTTGAGTCAACTTACCAATCTCAGGTGGTAAAGCTGTCAACTCGTTGCCAGAGAGGTCTAGCTCTTTTGCTCCCTCAGCTGCGGCTTGTTCAATTACGTATAGCAATTCTTCCTCGGTCATCAGCCAGTACTGAAATATAACATATCAATTATAGTTATTTTAACTACATGCTGTGAAAATAAAGCAACGCTCCAAAGGGCGCCCTTTACACCTAATTCTCCACACAATACAAAATGCGGACATAGCAAAAGTCAAACGCGAGTTGATTAACTAGCGTCTTACATAAAGACTGTATAAACCACTAAAAGTTGAAATGCAAGTATTAAAAATTACTCATTTATCCTCAGTCCTCCTATAGAAGACTTTTGCTATTAGCGTGTGGTTTGAACCACACACAGGTTAATTTTTAATGACAAATTACAAATTTATTAAGTATTGATTATTACAATATGTCGATTGCGGGTAGACATCGCGCCTTGGAGCGCGACAACAATCATAACCGTATACAAATAAGCATTCAAGTAATAATAGCAACTATAAATCAAAGATAATTACTTAATACATGGCTAAATTACAAAAAATACTTTGTGAGTCCGGCGTATAAAATTTTATTTTATTGCACAAAGGCGCCCATTTCATCGTAAAATCTACACAGGGTATATACGAGGGTGTAGAAATGGGAAAAGTCGAGAGAGAATCCATCAACTTTAAATTGCCCAAACCCTTAGCAGACGCGCTTCGCAAGAAAGCTGCTGAACTTAATACTACTGCCACCGACCTCGTAATACAAGGGTTAAATCATGTCTTAGGTGACATACCTGGTGTAGAAGGTAGTGTAGAAGTACGTCTATACGAATTAGAAGAAGAATTTTGGCGCCTAAAACAAAATAATACTACCGAGAAAGGCGCCAACCCTGAGCATGAACGCAGATTAACAGCATTAGAAAATAAACTAGAAACCGTCAGCAACCAAATAGCAAAATTCGAGGGCGCGTTATTGGTGATGCAAAGTAGTATAAATGCATCAAAGTCTCGGAAATCAAGCTATTCTCAACCGTATAACACTCAACCAATTAAAATTGACCCCCTCGATGAGAAAAAACTGGCTTTTAGACTTAGTACGACAGTTTCAACGCTAACAGAAAAACGTAATACTCTCAGTGCAAAAGAGTTTGAAGCATGGACAAGGGACAAAGACGGTGTTAAACGCGGGTGGAGGTATGACGAAAAAGACGGGTTGTATCATGAAGTAAACGCAACTTGATTTATGAACGTACAAGTTATTATTTTAGTTGACACCCAACCGAATGAAGATGATTTATCTAACTTAAAATTAGCAGCATCGAAACTCACAAACAAGCAATCAAGCATTGCGGTACATGTAAATAAAGAAGGTAGATATTATGCTTTGACTACTGATTTTACAATGAAAAACGCAGCACAGTATAAAGTAGTAGACGACATTGATGAAGAATTTCAATTCTGGACTGTTGAATTAAATGGCTATCAAGAAACGATTATTCGTTTCCCGCGTATTTAAAATTACTTTATTTACTCGCTGGTTTTCCTTTATTCTCGCTCTCTAAACGCTTTTCAATTCGCTGGATTTTAGTATATATATAATCAACCTGTTGTTGAGTTTTATTAATCTGAATAAGAGTAATTTCAGGTAATGATACAGGTACAAATTGAAAAGTTACCCTAGTGAAAAGTGCCAAAAGCAAGGAAAAAAAGAATATATACGATATTGCCCCCACCCAGGACAACGATAAATTTAATTCACAAATCCAAGTCAAAACCGCGTTTTCTAACTGGCGCCATATGCGAGTTAACATTTGCGTTCGTCTGCTTTTCTGGGTTTGAGGGTTGGTCAATTGTTCTATTTTCGACATCAGGCGCCTCTGACTCAACGCAACATCCAAAATCTCCCCCTTTATCTCGCTCAACTCCCTGTTCGCTTGAGTTATCGAAATCTCTCTTTTCAATTCCCCCATTTGAGCAGTTGTCAATTCCACTTTCAAAAACTGTTTCTGCGAGAGGGTTTGATTCAATTGAGTCAATAGTTTTTTCAATGTTGGTATTTCCCCAACGACGCTTTTCAAACTCTCTGAGGTTTCGCTCAAGTCCGTCAATTGCTCCAACTGTTGCTGTGAGGTTGAGTCTAATGCGTTCAACGCTGCTCCAAGCCTGTTGCAAGATTGAGCCAGGTTGTTGATTGTCTCGCTCTGGTCTGCTGCTGCCGCTAATTGTTCCGTCGTTAGTTCCGCCCACTCGGATAATTCCCCTTGTAATTTTTTAAACAACTGCTTCCAATCTTCTGGGGCTGTTTCTGTTAGTTGTGCTAAGTATCCAATATATTGCACTAACCGAAACGCTGGGTCATCTTGTTTCATTCCAGAGTCAAGCGCGAACCGTAGCACAGATGCTTGAAACTCTGGTGGTTTATCCTCTAAAAGTTTATCTAAATGAGATTTGTCGGCATTATTGTTTTTGCCGTTTTTGGTGTTTCTATTAGTTGCAGCCATCATCTAACCCCAACTGTATTGCTGCTTTTTCTAACTGAGTTTCTGCTTTATCAATCCAACCAAATATCCGGGATTTATTACTCACAGTTAAAGCATCATGTTCTAATGCTAAACGGAAAGTTAAATCATTGGAGTCGATAAAGTCGAAAATATCATCAAACAACTCAGGTAATAGCAACTCTACTCCACCATACGCTGCAATAGTTGAGCGGACTTTGGAATTGTCGTACCGAATAAACTTATTTTCTGAACCCCAGTAAAGATTTTTAGCTATTACATAATCTACCTGGGCGCCACAAAAATCTACTAACCGTTTTAACTGCACGACGCTATCTTTTACCCTTCCCAACACAGAAACCATTGTGATGCGGTATCCCATACGCTGTGCATTCTCGAATAGACAAATATCATTTGCTATTTCCTCAAAATATTCCGCCGCTCCAGCAGGTAAATCTACCAACGAAACTTTGGGAGAAAAACGCCCTAAATCATCCTGCAAAGCATCGGCGCCACCACGTTGATTTAACTTCAACGTTTGCACTCCAGGAGGAAGTTGATTGTAGTGTCTATATAATTGTGGGTTTGACTGGTCGCACTCATAAGCGATGCAGTTTATATTTCTGTGGCGATAAGTATCTAAAAGAATTCTCGCCATTACACTTTTACCAGTTCCACCTTTATCTCCGGTTACTAGCACTAACCGTCCAGTGCATTTTGGTTTCGCTGTGGTTTGTTTTGCGGTAGTTTGTTTTGTTTTGGCAACCATCAAAAGCTCCTTTTAGGTAAATTACAAATCTTCGTCGTTTATTAATTGGGGTTTGAAGGCTAAGGAATTAGTGTTGTTTGTGGCTAGGGAAGGTTCAAGAGTTGAATTTGCTTTATTTGGTTGTGCTACCTTAGATTGTGGTTGACCATTTCTGGATGACTTCCCGTTAGTTTGTGCAGTCTCAGTTGGGTTAGAAGAGACAGGCATTTCTTCAACCGGAGCGCGCATATTGTTATCTATCTCGCTCCCACGAGTATCCCCTAGAGAAGACTTAGATTTTTTACGAGTTTTTTTCCGGATATCATTGAGCAGGTATTTAATACGTTCTCCACTAATATGGATATCCAAAGAAGCTAACGTAGTTGAAACCTCAGAATAGCTATAACCTAACCGCAGCACCCTTTCAATCTGTCGGCGCATCTTCCTAATAGCATCGCGCGCCGATATATCGTCTAATTCCTTTGCACCCAAAGCCCTCAGCGCATCCAACGCCTCTGGTATTTTGGCTTTAGAAACTCTATCTTGTGTCACGGAGATAACAACTCCCAATACAGATAATTCAACCTTTTTTTGTTTTACCTCGATTAATTGGTACTGTACTTCTCTTTTAACACTTCGTTATCATTTTTTTATTAATTCAAACAAAATTATATCATCTTGGTAATTTTTATATCTAAAGGTAGATATACCGTATATCAATAATTAGAATGAGTTTATATCTAAAATTCTAAGCAATCAAAGTATTTTTTTATCAAAATATTGGTTAGAATCTGAAATAACAATTTACTTTCATTCTCACCTCTAAATTTTTCTTATGAGTCATCGTAAATTAACTTATAATTGCAGGCGCCCGCTCTTTTCTGTCTCCCACCATTAACTCATAGAAACAGGCGCCTGGTTATTCCAGAATCCCCCATGATTAACCCACAGCTCCCATGTTCCCAATTTTCCGTGACCCCCGCGCTTCGGTAGGGAGCCAGCCATGCCTTAAAACTTACGTTTTACCATCGCTACTCGCTCGGCACAGGCAGACTGGCTCAAGGGGGATACCCCCTTAAGAAACCCCGCAGTTGATAATTGGGCACCTTAATTACATCCACATTGACAACACAACAGGCGCCACCTACAAGCACACTATCAACAACCATTAAATGAACACACTTTGATCTTTGAAAAACCCATGTCACGCTCAATAGTTCGCACCAAAATAATGCAAATCCGCGTATCCGATTTGGAATTTGAGATGATTCATTCGAGAGCATCCCAAGCCGGACTCACATGTTCAGAATTATTTAGACGTAACGCGCTACTGCGTCCATTACCGAAGCGAGTTACTAAAATAGCTTTGTATTTTAAATAATTGAGTTCGTTCAATGCTTCACTTATAAGTCGTCTTTAAATGTCTCTGTGTATTGGTATGCAGAGGTATTTATGGGCACCGTATATCAAGAATGCAAAGCGTCCTATTTTAAGTTCAATCTATGAAGGACAAAAAAGATGGAATTGTTTTCAATACATTACATTACAGTGATCAGGCAACGTAGGTTTCTCTAACTTACTTAGCTAAATTCAAAAAAATCACATTGCTTCTAATTGAGGCAATACTGTTTAAATATTGGATTATTTAGGGTAGCAGTTCTCCGGACTTCAAAAGTTTAAAATAATGTAAATATTTGTAGTTATCACAAAAAATGATATTTAAATATGAGTATGTAAATATACTGATAGAAAAAGGTTTTTAAATTATTATGATAGGTAGAAAAAGGTTTTTTAAACAAACATCATCATTTTTAGCTTCATTTTTATTTGTAAATTATTTAACATCTGATCTAGTTAAAGCTTTACCAAGTAAGCATCAAGAAAAACAAAAACTATATGATTGGATAATTTTATATTGGATGCCTTACGATAATAATCTTTCTAGGGTTGGGTTGCCTATAATAAACATGTTATCTAAGGGTGTAAAAGACGATAATATACTTGTTTTGGTTCAGTCTGATTTTTATGGTGATAAACAGCTTTCAAGAAGAGTAATAAAAAAAGATTCAGTTGATGTGCAATTCTTAAATACAGGTGATAGCGCTGATGAAAAGGTATATGCTGAATACTTAGATTGGGCACAATCACAGTTTCAAGCTAAAAAATGGGCTGTGGTTTTCTTAGGTCATGGTGGTAGTTTAGATGAAATAAGCCCAGACAATAATTCCCAGCCCGGTTTAACTACAAGCATTAAATGGATGAGTTATAAAAATCTTAAAAATATAATTTATGAGTTTAATAAAAAAATCAATAATAATTTAGAATTACTTTTCTTCCAAAATTGTTATAAAGGAACGCTTGAAACTCATTATACTTTCCAAGATGTTAGTAAATATACTCTTTCTTCTCAGTTATTGCTTGGCGCCCCTAACTCTTACTATGAGTCGCTACTAATTTTTTTAGGAAAACATCCGCAAATAGATGGTGGTCAACTTGCTACTAAGATAATGGAATTTGAGAGTGATGACATGTATAATAGTTACACTGTTACTAACAATAGTTATATAAAGCAGCTGCCTAAAGTACTGAATCCGCTTATTGATGCTATCATTGCTTCTAACTCTAATGTAATCAAACTTGATAAATTCCAAGTTCGTTCCAATAGCTCGGAGCAGTTTGTTGATATTATTGAGTTCTTCCAAAAAATCAGCAGTTCATCACCTCAAACGCAAAAGTTATATCAAAACTTCGCTGATTTTCTTCAGAAGAAGATTATTTATAAATATAAAGACGGAGGTACTTTCTACGCTATCTTAGACCGACCAAAAAATTGTTGCGGAATAAATATTTGGTTGCCTTATGACCAGAAGCAACTAGAAAAATATAATTACTTACAAGTTTACACTGATATAAAATTAGTAAAACTTTATAAGACGGTGCTATTTTATTAAGTCAAAACTGTGGGTTTGTTTAGTGTCCAATTGCTTGCCTGCGGGAATAAATTTCCTCTAGAAGTAAATCCCGCAATTCGTTGGCAATATCATCAGTGGGATTACCTGCTAGCGCGCGTCCAATTAACTTTTCTGCCTCTCTTAATTCTAAACATTCTATGGCAAGGATTGCAGCGCTGCGATGAAGAACTGATCTAGTGGGTTCAAGGTCGAATAAGTTTGCTACTAGGTCTGCGGCTGCTCGCTCAGTAGAAAAAGCAGCTTTGGTTAACTCTAAAGCTACAGCATTATCGCCCCTTTGACGAGCTAAAAAGGCTTGGTCAACAAGCTGCATTGCTTCTCGATGAAGAATTTCTACGTCTTGCATTTTTCAACTACACGGGTATATGGTGTGCCAAATTAAACTACGCAGACGTAGCCAGGAGACAAAGTGTCCGAGGGGCTAATCTATTCTAGCTTCATTAGGAATTTATATGCTATGGGGCGCCTTTTTCAGTATTATTATAAAACTCCCAACACCTCTAAAATTTCCCTCACAGGCGCCTTTTCCAAATCCAAGCTTTGCACCTGCGATAATAACCGCTTGGGAATGTACCTGGTAGATTTAATTTCGCGCTCGCCATCACTCCAAAATTCGTAGTGATAATAAGCTTCATGATAATCTTTACCTTTTTTTGTGACAGTGCGCCAATGTATACTGCCGCTGCCGTCACCCTTATGTCGGCGCCTTTTCCTAGGGGATATATTTGTTATGTCTGAGTTATCCCCTAGGAATTGTGGTGCCTCTATTTTCCTAGGGGATATATTTATGTCTAACTTATCCCCTAGGAATTTGGGAACGTCTTGTGAGTAGCCAGATATTAGAGATTCTTCGCTGCGCTCAGAATGACAGTTTTGGGATGCTTCTGGGAATTGGGGTTGTGGCGCCTCTATTTTCCTAGGGGATATATTTGTGTTTGAGTTATCCCCTAGGAAAATTTCAGAAGTGTTACTGGGAGAGGTTTTTAGTAATTTGGATAGTATTGTTTGTGGTAATTGTACTACTCCATATGCATGGAAGATTTCTAGAAACCGTGTGCTGTTGTCTCCCCAGTAAATGAGGATATGTGATTGTCTTGCTGGTAGTTTTGGTTTGTAGTTTGTGTCGAGGAATTTAATTCGCCCTTTTCAGAAGCAGACTGGTTGAGTTTTTAATATAGGTGATAACCAGTTGGTGTCTGTGGCGCCTGGTACAAGTGCGATGGCTTCTGTTACTCGACCAGTTGCGATTTCTTCATTTAGTTTGGTAATCCATTTGCCGGGTTCGGAGTATGGTGGGTTGAGAAATACTCGTCCGTGCCAAGGTTGAATTAATCCGTTGTCTGTATGTGTGTAATGTGTGGATGCTGGTATATTTTTGCCAGTTTCTGCACAGGGGTCTAGGTCTATTTGATTTAGTACTTGTATTACTAAGTCAATTATGTGTTGGGGTGTGTACCAGTTGTCAGAGGGTTTTTCGCTGGTTTTAGATGTTTTTTGAGATGCAGCATGTTGAGAGGTTTCTAGGTTTGGCACCAACATAATGAATGCTCTTAATAATTCTTACTTTGCGTCCTTTGCGTCTTTGCGGTTTATTCCTTCTCCTCTGTGTTCTCTGTGTCTCTGTGGTAAATAAAAAGACTTGACTGCACAGGCGAGATGCCCGTGCTACGGTTAATGGGTGTGTGCTACGGTTAATAGGCGCGTTTGAGGTTTTTGAATTGGGTAAATTGTGATTCAAATAGCAGTTTTACTATGCCTGTTGGACCACCACGATGTTTGGTAATGATGACTTCTGCTAGTCCTCGGTCTGGTGTATCTAGGACGTAGTATTCTTCTCTGTAAAGCATTATTACGAGGTCGGAGTCTTCTTCGATTCTTCCTGACTCGCGCAGGTCTGACATGAGCGGTCGCTTG
Source organism: Calothrix sp. CBUCES-K 9914 (assembly GCF_059640475.1). Classification (NCBI taxonomy): domain Bacteria; kingdom Bacillati; phylum Cyanobacteriota; class Cyanophyceae; order Nostocales; family Calotrichaceae; genus Calothrix; species Calothrix sp. CBUCES-K 9914. Next base: position 6,669 of record NZ_JBXXZH010000178.1, on the reverse strand, counting down.
TTATTGCGACTTTCTACACCACGATTTAATTGTGAGAGTAGGACGACGGTTGTGTTGCATTCTCTGGCTAGTAGTTTTAGTTGCCGCGTGATTTCTCCAATTTGACGAGCAGATTTACCGCTACCGTCATCTCCTCCAATGTCAGCCATTAATTGTAGGTAGTCGATGCCGACCATACTAACTTTGCCGTGTTTCGCTACCATACGCTTTACTTTGGAACGCAGTGATGCAACTGTTAGTTTTGGCGAATCATCTATATATATTTTGTCTTGGCTTAGTTTTTCAACAGCTATTGCTAGGTCTTTCCATTGGTCATTGCTAATTCTGCCGGATTCTAAATAAATTCCTTCGACTCTGGCTTCTTGACTTAAGTACCGCATCGCCCATTCTTCTTTTGTCATCTCGGTACTAAAAAGTATTACGGGTTGCGAGGAATTACGGGCTGCATTAATTGCCATGTTACCTAGCATGGATGATTTTCCCATTGCAGGGCGCCCTGCAAGTGTTATTAATTTACCTGGTTGAAAGCCTTTTATTATGAGGTCTAAATCATAGAATCCCGTAGAAATACCAGGTTTAACAATACCTTGAGATATTTTTTCTATATTGTCAAAAACATGTATAAGTGGCTCTGCTAAGATTACTGGCTCATTTTCTTGGCTAATAGCTTCTGTACGGATACTTAAAAGTTTAGTTTCGGCACAGTCCAGCAGGTGATTAATTTCACTTTCGGTGTCATAAGCAAGTTGATAAATCTCTGAGGCAACTTTTATTAACTGTCGGCGCCGATATTTTTCAATTACGATGTCAGCAAGAGCATCAATATTTACTGCTGATACAGTTGTTTCTAACAGCGATGCTAATTTGGTTCGACCGCCGATGGTCATCAACATATCAAAATCTGTCAAATAGTTGGTGACACTCAACAAATCTGTAGGTTTATTGTCACGATGCAGCGCTTCTAAAGCAGAGAAAATATGTTTGTGCGACGAAATATAAAACATCTCTGGCTTAAGAATGCCTTCGACTCTTATTATCGCATTTGGATCAAGCATTATACCACCCAAAATCACCTCTTCCGCTTCGATATTTTGCGGGGGCAATCTATCTATTGCTCTAAAGTCTAATTCGTTTGTGACTTGCATATTAATTTTTCAAAAAGTTGAATGGATGAAGCAAAACGTGTATTAAAATTCACGTTACAAAGTGCGTTTACATATTGTTACCGCGCAGCAAATTGTTAGGTATTTCTGTTCAGATGCCGTTGTAAAATTGCTTGGAGTCTGGGGTTAGGAGGCGCCGCTGCTCTTCTTGCTGCTTCCTCTTGCTGCTGTTTTTCAAGCTGCGCCATGTAATGTTCTCTGTGAAGAGCAAAAAATTCTTCTTGTTCTTTGTTTCGCTGCTGTTCGGCTTCGTGACGCGCGACAAATTTTTCAAAGTCATCGTTTGCATCAATTTGATTTTTTCTTGCCCAGTTACGAGCAAAAGAATAACCTGATAATGCATCTGTATCACCACTGGAAGCGAGGAGTGTTCTTGCTTTCCATTCAAGAAAGGCTTGTTTTAGTTCTGGGTGATGGGCTGGTTCCCATTGATTAGCTTGTTGATTTTTACTGCTATTTGCAGATTCTTCTCTATTTCGTTTGTTCTGGTTTGACGAACTTGGGGCGGAATTGTTGCCTTCATGAGGAATTCGTTGTTCAAATGAAGAATTTTTTTGGTTATCGGTTTTAACAACTGGTTTCTCAACTTCTGAAGATGCTGGTTGGTTATCAGTCTTGGTGGCTTCTTGTTTAATATTATTTACACACACACCAGGGCGGGGTTCCGGGGCGCCGCTAGGCGGGGCGGATATTTGTGTATTTTTAGTTGTATTTTCTGATGTAATCTCTGAGGGCGGCTGAAACGGTTGCTGTGTATGGTTTTGAGGTGGGTTGAGTTCGGCGTTTTTGTGCAACTTGTTAGGCGTTTCTGTGCAACTAGTTGGGCGTTTTTGTGCATCTAGTTTGGCGTTTTTGTGCAACTGTTGATTTTGCGTTGTTTCAGCGCTTTTTTCACCTGTTTTTTCTACTATTGGCTGATGGCGTGCAATGGCTTCGGTAAGTACGTCTTTATTTATTTTGTAATAAAGCTTACATGGTATGCCTCTAAGCTCAACGGATAATATTCCTAACTCTTTTAAGTGCTTAACTACTGTGTCTTGCTGGCGCCGGGTCAGTCCGGTTTCTTGTTCCCACTCTTCTTTGGTTTTATAAAACCAACCTTCGGGGTTATTAGCTCTAGGAGTCCAGTAGTACGCTTGTGAGAGAAAAATTCCTGCTTGGGCACTACCGCCAACTAGGGCAAAGATTCGGTGGTAGGCAATTATTTGATGGAGGACTTTTGGCAAGTCAGTCCAATCAAGATTTGGGGTGATTGGTTCTTCAGTAACTGTTTGTGACGGTTGTACTAATTCAAGCTCGATGGTAGCGCTTTCGGACATGATGATTAACTCCAAAGTAATAAAACGGTCTCTGGAGCGAGTTATTTATCCGCTGAATCGTTGTCGATTTGATTGCTTAAGCTATTTTACTCATAGAAAATAGGATTTTCTTATAGTAAAATAGATAATTTCCAAAATAACTTATTAAAGTTGTTGTGAATTTGGGCGCAAAAATCTACAGAACTCTACACATGGTGTACAAATCCTGGTAACATAAAGACAATAACGATTGAACAAACGGAAGGCTAAACCACTAGACTATATCCGTTACAGTGCCGCCAAGCTAAAGCAACTGATATAAGTTCTATGGGTAAGCTAACTCGCTCTAAAAGCATCATACAGCTGAGGTGCCACTCTTGTTTAAAGGGTGGTCATTTTGGCTAATATTTTTATTTTCGTGCTTATTGCTCATCCTTTAAATCCTCTTTCAATTTATAGTCGCTTAGACTACAATATACCTTATAACATGTAGAATAAACAATCTTTTTTTCTACATATATTTTATAAATCACTTGTATGCCTGCTCTCACCATAAAGCCTCAAGACCTGAGTCCATTAGGGGAATTGATATTCAAGTTTATTAAAGAAAACAATATTTCCATGCGCGAATTTGCTGACATGGCGAATATAACTCGTCCTGGACTGCGAACAATGTGCTTAAAAACAAGCAATCCAACGCGCTCAAGCATTGTGAGGTTGGCGAAAGCAATGGATAAATCACCTCTGGAACTTTATCAGCTAGTTTGTTTAAACAGAGAACTAAACCCTTATAAACCCGATTTAATCGATAAAGCTATTAAAGGATTTGATTCTGTTTTAAGGGATATGTGGGAGTTGGTACAGGAATTGCCTGAAAAGGACAGACCTTCCGACCTGGAACTTGTTAATCAAGCTTTGGATACTCTTAGGTCTTGTATACCTAGGCAGTAAAATCGGAACAGGATATTATAGTTATTTAGTACTAACTAAAGTAATCCAGCAGAAAGTTTCTTACATGCTTATATACTCAGGTGACTATATAGATATTTAAGAATTAAATAGTTATTTAGAATTTATGGTTTACAGCACACAAGATATACAAGCGTGTGGTGTAAAAAACAAATAACATGATTTGCATTTTAACTGCTTATACACGAATTGAAAAGTCCTAAACAAAAATATTTTGGGAGCAAGCCCAGCAGGTAGGTGTTAAAAGATGACCGATTATTCAAGGTTAGAATCGAACTTTCTGCTCTCAAATGTTTACTGAATAAGGAGTATGGAGTTTGAACAGAGTAGATAAAGCTTTATAGTCCTTGATTATTTTGATGCAGGAAAATAAAATTTTAGAAAATAAGTGTGTTATCCCCGGTTTAATTACATTATATGAGTGAACTAAAGTGCAAGAATTAAACTAAAGTACAATTTGATTTCATAAATAACCACAGATGTAACACTGAGAATTATAATTATATTGTTGGTTTTTATCACGAATATGAAAAATGAAATTATATGTAATTAATGTGACTACGTATTTGCAATTGTTGGCGCCGTTTTGACTCGTAGAGGTTCAAAATTATTGGTTTTATTTTGACCCGCATGTTTTAATCCGCATGGGGTTAAAACCCCCATGCTAATAGCTAAAGTCCTCTGGAAGAGGACTAATTAAATGTTAATTTTGCTACTCTGCTAATAAAAATATGTAGTTTATACTTAGATAAAGTAAATAATTTAGGTATTTGGTAAAACCTTTTCATTGGTTTTATCTTTTATTTTTGCACTGTTTTTAGAACTGACCTTATTTCGATTATTCTATTTTATCGAATTTGTACTGAATTGTTGCGATGAACAAGTTTGGCTGTTTTGTGTAACTCCTGATTTTGCGTTGTTTCAAGTGTTTTATTTAATATTCGCTTAAAAAACGGCGCCGTACTTTTCAAGCGTGGATATGTTGAAGTTAAGAGTATATTAGTATTGAAATGTAATATTTATGTTCAGTAATATCATATTGCTGTTCGTTTTTAATTGTCACGGCGCCCACCTGTCGCAGCGTTGTCACAGCAATTATGACAGTATAGGCGCCACTAAAACGACAGGCGCCATTACAGCATTCACAAATTTAAAGTTATTATCACTATTTTTTACCAAAAGTAAACTCATAAGCTTCGCACAAAGCATCCTCAAAGCCCCATCCTAAACCCGACGCATCTAATGCCCATTTTTCGACACCGTTCTCGGAAGATATCTTTCAATTCAGGATTGATGGCGCCTAATGCCTGCTCATACATTCCTTCCATGCTTATATAGAAAGATTCATCAATATCGCCATAGGTATTGGTAAATTTCACTCCTTGCTCTACGTAAAAAAGCATAATATCAATTAAACCTACATCTGAAGTACACAGCTTTTTGTATTCAGAGATAGCTTTTTTAGCAGGGTTTTTATTGGAGGCTTTTTCTTCGGGTGCTGGCATTTCGGCGCCTTTTGTAGGAGCTAATAAGTTTGGCGCCTTTTTTTTGGACTTAGGTGTAGATTCAAACTGCTCAGTTGTGTTTATTCGCTCATAAAATGCCGCGAGCTTCTCGTCTACTTCTTGTCTTACACCTATAAGCTCACGTTTTAGGACTTCTTGAAGTTCAGATAGTAACTCATCTTTGATTACCGATTTAAGTTCTTCTGTTAAAATAGTCTTACTACTTGTCTTACTAACAGGGACTTCAATTGACCCATCGGACAATACCTTTATACCAGCAGCAATGATATCAATTAAAGTTTTAGAACGGTCGCATCCGTTATTATTGTCTGCGGGGTATCGTTGTTGCCCTAACTGGTCTATCGCTCCTAGCAGGTCGCTAGGGCATCTAAAATTTAGCATTTTTGCCATCATGTCTTACTTCATAAGTAATACTTGTTTAATCCAAGTCTTACATGAAAAGGTCACGCAAAGCGCAGAAAACCCTGTAGAAGTATTTGTGTATTAACTATCGTTTATCAAGCACAAACGTAGATACTATTTTAACTTTTCTTACATCTAAGTTTCTCTATACCTCTCAACCCATTCCTCAAAAGCTTGCGCTTCTGCTATTAGCATATCTGTGAGAGTTTCATGTTTAATGTGCATTTCTTCATCTTCTGGACTCCAATCTATGATTAGTGATGTTTCTTGTTGTTGTTCTGCACCAACTACCACATATACACTTTCTTCCATTAAAATAATAGGCAACCAATTTACATTAAATTTGCTAAATCTAGTATGTAAATCTTCATAAGCTGCCACTGCTTCATTAAGGGGTAAGAAGCGACCAAAACCTGAAAATAAGAAACCTGGTTGATGCTCTTTTATACCATTTTTCCATTGATAGAGTTCATAAACTTCTACAGATAATTGAAATGGTAAGCTAGCAGATATTTCTTCTATCTGTTCAAAAGTTAATCCAGGTTGTAGGGATGAAGTATATGGAAGAACCGAAATACGTTGGCAAGCTTCTCTTAAAGCTGACATAAACACTATACCCAAAAGGAAACTCCCCCCGGTAGTACAATAAATAAATACCAACGTAACCAGACAATTCCTCTTTTAATTGTTCAATTTCGGCAAGTGGATAACACTGCTGTCTAGTTTGGAATTCAATTAATTGGTCGCGCAAAGTGGCAGGCGCCTGAAAAACCTCTAAGGGCATGAGTAATATTACTAAACAGCATTTACAATTTTCTTATTAGCTGTAACAAACTGCAAATGATTGTAGATGCCAGAAGCAATAATGTAAGCGAGGTTGACGGGAACTGCATTACCAATTTGACGCATCGACTCACCCCAAGTACAGGGAAAGTAATAATCATCGGGGAAAGTCTGTAACCTTGCTGCTTCGCGTACTGTAAAATAACGCACTTCTCCTGATGGTAAAGCAAGCATGTTTTCTCCGCCAGGAACACCATGTACACCAGCTTTTAGTGTTTTAGCAGGCTCATCTAAGGGGCTACCCGTGTGTCCTGGGTAACTTCTTGCCCCTGGAATATAAATATGGTTAGGTATAGATGAAGCTGCATGACTGTTGGGTAGGTCAGAAATAGCATCCCGGACCAATACTGCTCGGTTAAGCGGGAGCATAGCCTAAAATAAAGAAAAGTTTGTTCGCGTTTTTCTAACGCGAACAAAATCGAATAAAATTTATATAAACGAACCCGCATGAGCAAGTATCTCTCAAGA